>NZ_JBEXPG010000006.1:0-218202 GCF_040611935.1 Streptomyces sp. NPDC006512
CGCGGGGCGAACCAGTTGCTGGCCGCCTCCTCCGGCTCGGGGGCCGGCGCGGCCGGGGCCGGTCCGGGCGCCGCCGGGGCCGCCGGGGGCAGGGCCGAGCGCACGGGCGGCGCGGGCCGCACCGGTGCGGGGGCCGGCGCGGGCGCGGCCTCGGTCGGCTCCGGCCCGGCGGGCTGGGCGGTGTCCTTCACCGGCTTGCGCACGACCACGGGCGGGATCGGCCGCGAACCCGGAATGTTGATCCGGATACGGGTCGTCAGGGTGGTCTCGGTCTTCGGCCCGTCGGTGTCGGGCGTGGACGGGTTCGACGTCACAGGGTTCTCCTCCGGGGCGGTCGCCGCGGCGTCCGTGGACGGGTAATGGCCGGTTCCGTACGGCGGCGTACCCGAGGGGTAGACGGCTCCACCGTGCCCTTGGGGCCCGGGGGACGAACTGTCGGTTTCACGACTCAAGGCAGGTTCTCCCGGTTGGCTCCGCCGCCCGTCATACCGTGCGCGGGCAGCTCGGCGGCCCGTCCACCATACTGGCCGTCGCCCGGGCGCAACTGTCCACCGGGAATCAATGGTTCCTCTTGAGCTCCCGCACGCCCCCTTCCGAGGGCCCGTCAAACCGGCGCAAGCCGTCCCCGATCGGAGTCCGTCCGAGTTCGACGGCCTGTCAAGCGCGCGGCCGCGCGGCCGAAACGGGACGGTCCGCGGACAGTCGCATCGTGGCGCACATCACAGCGATCGCACTCCCACCCAAAAGGTATGCGTACGTACCGATTGCGGAGGAACCGAGCACGAAATCGCCCTCCGGCCTCGGCAGGCTGAGGACCACGTAGGAGAGGAACCAGCCGACCGCCGCCGCACCCACTCCGATGCCGGTGCCGGTCGAGATCCGGCCGCCGAGGAAGAGCCCGAAGAGGGCCAGCAGCGCGAGCAGCAGCCCGCCGGGGAACCACAGGTCCACCACGAGCCAGCCGGCCGCGCCGGTGACCGCGCCCAGGACCAGCAGGCCGAGCAGGACGGCGATCCGCCCGGGCGTCCAGGCGGCGCTCACGCGTCCACCCCCGCGAAGAGGTCGCGTTCGCGGACGCCCGCCGGGGCGCCGGGCTCACCGGCGGCCAACTCGTAGTACTCGCGGGCGAACAGGGGCTGGGCCAGGTCGTTCGAGAGGGCGAAGAAGGGCCCGTCCACGGCGATCTGGGTGACGTGCTCCCGCATGGCAGCCGCCTTGGCCGCGGCGAACTCCTGTCCGGCCTCGTCGCCGATCTCGGCGGTGATCAGCTCGTCGGCGACCACTCCGGGAACGTCCCCGGGGCTCGCGAGCCCGGGGAAGGGGGTCGCGTCACCGGCCGCGCGGAGCCGGGCGAAGCCCTCGTCGACGACCGAGCGCGGGACCCGGTTCCAGTAGACCTTGCCGACGGCGTGCGGGCCGCCGAGCTCCGGCCGGTACGCGGCGTCGGCGGCGAGTTCCGCGCCGCGCATGGCGACGCGGTGGGCCTGGATGTGGTCGGGGTGGCCGTACCCGCCGTCCGGGTCGTAGGTGACGAGGACCTGCGGCCGCAGCTCCCGGATCACCTCCACGAGGTACCCGGCGGCCTCGTCGACGTCGGCGGACCAGAAGGCGCCGGGGCGGCCGTTCTGGGGCGCGCCCATCATCCCGGAGTCCCGGAAGCGGCCCGGGCCGCCGAGAAAGCGGTGGTCGGCGACCCCGAGCTCCTTCATGGCGGCGGCGAGCTCGCCGATCCGGTGGGGGCCCAGCGCGTCGTCGCGGTCGGCCGTCAGGTGGGCCAGTCCGGCCGGGATGACCTCGCCCTCCTCGCCGAGCGTGCAGGTCACCAACGCGACGTGGGCGCCCTCGGCCGCGTACTTGGCCATGGTGACGCCGTTGTTGATGGACTCGTCGTCCGGGTGCGCGTGCACGAGGAGCAGACGACGGGCGGGAAGACCGTTCATGGGGTTCAGCCTACGAGCAGGACCTACAACTTGAGGCCACTGATCATGCTCGCCACGTTGGACGTGAGCTGGCTGAGTGTCGGAGCGATCGTCGAGCTCGCCAGATAGAACCCGAGCAGCACGCAGACGAACGCGTGGCCCGCCTTCAGTCCCGACCTCCGGACCAGAAGGAAGACGACGATCGCCAGCAGCACCACGGCCGAGATCGAGAGTGCCACGGCGTTTCACCTCCACGTCGAGCGGACATCGGTACGCGTACTCGTGCTCGGCGAAGTCATACCCACCGTGCGCTACGGATCATAACTATCCGTACCAGCGCATCGATCGAATTCCGGCAGCACGAGGGGCGCACGGCGCGCACGGCCGGGGGCACGAAAACGCCGGCCGGGCAGGCTCCGCGCCTCCCCGGCCGACTGTCGGCACCCGCACGGCCGCACCCGTTCAGAGTGCCGGGACCGGATCTCGGGTCAGAAACGGTCAAGTTGCCCCCGTGTAAAGCGCGTTACCGTTACGGCGGTAACGCGGGCGCGATCGGCAGTCGAGGCACGGGGGTGGCCAAAAATGATCGGTGGACGGGACATGGCGGCATGTCTTTTCGGCAGGGCGCACGAGGACCTGCGGTCCCTGGCCGGGGCCTTCCCGGCCGGGGGGCTGGGCCGGGTCCCGCACCCCGGCGCCAACAGCCCGGCCTGGCTGCTGTGGCACGTGGCGCGCGGCGAGGACCGGAACCTGTCCGAGATCGCCGGACTCCCCCAGCTGTACGTTTCCCAGGGCTGGGCGGAGCGCTTCGGCCGCCCGGCCGACCCCGGTGACACCGGCTACGGCCACACGCCGGCCCAGGCGGCCGCCTTCACCGGGGCCGGGGCCCCGGCGGCCGCGCTGCTCCTGGCGTACCTGGAGGCCGTACACGGGCAGCGGGTGGCCCCGTACCTCGCCTCCGCCCCGGACGCGGACCTCACCCGTACCGCCCCGAGCCCGACGCTGGGCACGGCCGAACCGGTCGGGGTCCGGCTGGCCGGGCAGGTGGCGGACTCCCTCGCCCACACGGGCCAGCTGGGCCTGCTGCTGGGGCTGCCGGGACTGCCGGCACCGTCGGCCGCGCCGGGGCAGCCGGCCGGGGCGTCCTGATTCGTTCGAACACCCCGGTGCGGCCGCCGTACTTCCCGCCACGAGCGGGACCGGTCCCCGCTATTCCTTCGCGGGCGGCGGGGCGGCCGGCGGCGGGGCGGGCGGCGGGGGCAGTTCGGAGGCGGGCGGAACCACCTGCTTCTCGGCGGCGAAGTGGCAGGCCGACGGGTGCGCGGCGGGCCCCGAGGCGAAGACCTCCGGCACGGCCAGCAGCGGGACCTCCGACGCGCAGCGCGCCTGGGCCTTCCAGCAGCGGGTGCGGAAGCGGCAGCCCGAGGGCGGGTTGGCCGGGGAGGGCACGTCGCCGGAGAGGATGATCCGCTCCCGGTGGGCGCGGGCCCGCGGGTCCGGGACGGGGACGGCGGAGAGCAGCGCCTGGGTGTACGGGTGGGTGGGGTGGTCGTAGATCTGGGTGTCGGAGCCGATCTCGACGATCCGGCCCAGGTACATGACGCCGACCCGGTCGGAGATGTGCCGGACGATCGAGAGGTCGTGCGCGATGAACACGTAGGACAGGTCGAACTCGTCCTGGAGGCGTTCCAGCAGGTTGACCACCTGGGCCTGGACGGAGACGTCGAGGGCGGAGACGGGCTCGTCGGCGACGATGATCTCCGGCTGGAGGGCGAGGCCGCGGGCGATGCCGATGCGCTGGCGCTGGCCGCCGGAGAACTGGTGCGGGTAGCGGTTGATGTACTCCGGGTTCAGGCCGACCACGTCGAGGAGGTCCTGGACCCTGCGGCGGCGGTCGCCCTTCGGGGCGACCTCGGGGTGGATCTCGTAGGGCTCGCCGATGATGTCACCGACCGTCATGCGCGGGTTCAGCGAGGTGTACGGGTCCTGGAACACCATCTGGATGTTGCGGCGGACGGTTTTGAGGGCCTTGCCGGACAGCTTGGTGAGGTCCTCGCCCTTGTACGCGATGGATCCGGCGGTCGGGCGTTCCAGGTGGACCAGCATCTTGGCGACGGTGGACTTGCCGCAGCCGGACTCGCCGACGATGCCGAGGGTCTCGCCCTGGGCCAGGCCGAAGGAGACCCCGTCGACGGCCTTGACCGCGCCGACCTGCTTCTTGAAGAGGACGCCCTGGGTCAGCGGGTAGTGCTTGACGAGGTCGCGGACCTCCAGGATGGCTTCAGGCACCGAGGCACTCCTTCCAGAAGAAGCACGCGCTCGTCCGGTCCGGGGCGACCGCGGCGAGCGGCGGGACCTCGGCCCGGCAGGCGGCCCGGGCCATCGGGCAGCGCGGGTTGAAGGCGCAGCCGGGCGGGATGGCGAGCAGGTTGGGCGGCAGGCCCTTGATCGCGTAGAGCTCCTGGCCCTTCTGGTCCAGGCGCGGGATCGAGTCGAGCAGGCCGCGGGTGTACGGGTGCGCGGGGGCGCGGTAGATCTCGTGGACCGGGGCGGCCTCGACGATCCGGCCCGCGTACATGACGGCGATCTTGTCGGCGACGTCGGCGACGACGCCGAGGTCGTGGGTGATCAGGATCAGGCCCATGTTGAGTTCGCGCTGGAGCTCCGCGAGCAGGTCCATGACCTGGGCCTGCACGGTGACGTCCAGGGCGGTGGTCGGCTCGTCGGCGATGATGAGGGAGGGTTCCAGGGCCAGCGCCATGGCGATCATGATGCGCTGGCGCATGCCACCCGAGAACTGGTGCGGGTAGTCCCCCACCCGGTCCTTCGCGGCCGGGATCTTCACCCGGTCCATCAGCTCGACGGCCTTGGCCCGGGAGGCCTTGCGGGACATCCCGCGGTGCACCTCGTACATCTCGCCGAGCTGGGCGCCCACGCTGAGGACGGGGTTGAGGGAGGACAGGGCGTCCTGGAAGATCATGGCCATGCGCGCGCCGCGGATCTTGCGCCGTTCGTCCTCCTTCATCTTCAGCAGGTCCTTGCCCTGGAAGAGGATCTCGCCGCCCGCGATCCGGCCCGGAGGGGTTTCGAGGATGCCCATCACGGCTTGGGCGGTCACGGACTTGCCGGAGCCGGACTCGCCGAGGACGGCGAGGGTCTCGCCCTCGTCGACCGAGTAGTTCACGCCGTTGACGGCCTTCGCGACGCCGTCGCGGGTCTTGAACTCCACGTGCAGGTCGCGGACTTCGAGCAGCATCTGACGGCACTCTCCTCAGCGCAGCTTGGGGTCGAGGGCGTCGCGCACCGCGTCGCCGAGCATGATGAAGGCGAGCACGGTGATGCTGAGCGCGCCCGCCGGGTAGAGCAGCATGTGCGGGGCGTTGCGGATCTGCGGGGCGGCGTTGGAGATGTCGATGCCCCAGGAGACCGTCGGCGGGCGCAGGCCGACGCCGAGGAACGACAGGGTGGCTTCGAGGGCGATGTAGGTGCCCAGCGCGATGGTGGCGACGACGATGACGGGGGCGACGGCGTTGGGGGCCACG
The DNA here is from genome assembly GCF_040611935.1 of Streptomyces sp. NPDC006512. Classification (NCBI taxonomy): domain Bacteria; kingdom Bacillati; phylum Actinomycetota; class Actinomycetes; order Kitasatosporales; family Streptomycetaceae; genus Streptomyces; species Streptomyces sp. NPDC006512. Next base: position 5,462 of record NZ_JBEXPG010000006.1, read on the forward strand.
TGCCGCAGCAGCATCCGGCCGTTGCCGGCGCCGAGGGCGCGGGCGGCCTGGACGTAGTCGTTCTGTTTGGCGGTGATGACCGAGCCGCGCGCGATGCGGGCGAGCTGCGGCCAGCCGAGCAGCACGATGAAGCCGACGACGGGCCAGACGGTGGTGCTGGTGACCACGGACAGGAAGACGAGGCCGCCGAGGACGACGGGGATGCCGAAGAAGATGTCGGCGACCCGGGAGAGCAGCGAGTCTCCCCAGCCGCCGAAGAATCCGGCGAGGCCGCCGAGTGCGGAGCCGAGCAGGGCGGCTCCGACGGTCGCGCAGATCCCGACGGTGATGGAGGCGCGGGCCCCGTAGACGGTGCGGGTGTAGACGTCGCAGCCCTGGGTGTCGTAGCCGAAGGGGTGCCCCGGGGAGGAGCCCTCCTGGGACTTGGACAGGTCGCACTGGAGGGGGTCGCCGCTCGCGATGAGCTGCGGCCAGATGGAGATGACGACGAGGAAGAGGATCAGCAGCGAGGAGACGACGAAGACGGGGTTGCGGCGCAGCTGGTGCCAGGCGTCGGACCACAGGGAGCGGGCCTTCTCGCGGGGGCCTTCGGGGCCGGCGTCCTGCTCGACGCCCTCGACGCTCTCGGCCTCCTGTAGCGCGAGGTCCATGGCGCCGCCCTGGCCGGTGGGTGACATGGCCTCTTCCCCTCGGGGGCCGACGGGGTCGTACCCGCCGGGGTTGTCGGGGTGCTCGGGGCGCTCCGGGTGCTCGGGCTCAGGCATAACGGATCCTCGGGTCCAGGACCGCGTAGAGCAGGTCGACGAGCAGGTTCGCCAGCAGGAAGACGATCACGAGGATGGTCACGAAGCCGACCACGGTGGGCGAGTTGTTGCGCAGGATGCCCTGGTAGAGCTGGTAGCCGACGCCGTGGATGTTGAAGATCCGCTCGGTGACGATGGCGCCGCCCATGAGGGCGCCGATGTCGGTGCCGATGAAGGTGACGACCGGGATCAGGGAGTTGCGCAGCAGGTGGCGGGTGATGACCCTGTGGCGTGGGAGGCCCTTGGCGGTGGCGGTGCGGACGTAGTCGGCCTTGGTGTTCTCGGCGATCGAGGTGCGCGAGAGGCGGGTGACGTACGCGAGGGAGACGAGGGCGAGGACGATGCCGGGCAGGATCAGTTCGCTGAAGGGGGCGTCCGGGGAGACGGTGGGCCGGACCCAGCCCCATTTGACGCCGAAGAGGTACTGGAGGAGGTAGCCGGTCACGAAGGTCGGCACCGAGATGACGACGAGGGTGAGCACCAGGACGCCGGTGTCGACGGACTTCCCCCGGCGCAGGCCGCTGACCACGCCGAGGGTGATGCCGACGAGGACCTCGATGACGATCGCGACGATGGTCAGGCGCAGGGTGACGGGGAACGCGCTGGCCATGAGCTCGGTGACGGGCTGGCCGTTGAAGGCCGTGCCGAAGTCGCCCTGGAAGATCTGCCCCATGTAGTGGAGGTACTGCTTCCACAGGGGCTGGTCGAGGTACAGGTCCTTGCGGATGCGGGCCGCGGTGGCGGGGTCCGGCGCCTTGTCCCCGAAGAGGGCGGCCACCGGATCCCCGAGCGCGTACACCATGAAGAAGATCAGGAACGTGCTGCCGATGAACACGGGGATCATCTGGAGCAGCCGCCGGATCACGTAACGTCCCATGGACTGCTCCGTGCTTTCGTTCCGTGGGGATCGGTCAGCTGACCTTGATCTCGTCGTACACCGGGACGCTGAACTGGTTCAGGGTCACGTCGGTGAGCCGCTCGGAGTAGCCGGCGCTGCCGTTCTGGTACCAGAGGGGGATGGAGGGCATCTGCTCGGCGAGGATCTTCTCGGCTTCCTGGAAGATCCCGGTCGCCTTCGCCGCGTCGCTCTCCTGGTTGGCGTCGTCGACGAGCTTGTCGAAGTCCTTGTTGCTGAACTTCCCGTAGTTGGAGGAGGCGCCGGTGTAGTACAGCGGCTCCAGGAAGTTCTGGATCAGCGGGTAGTCGGCCTGCCAGCCGGAACGGAACGGGCCGGTCAGCTTGAAGGAGCTCTGCTGGTTGCGGAAGTCCGCGAAGGTGCCGACCGGGTTGACCGTGCAGACGGGGCCCTCGCCGAGCGCGTTGTTGACGCTGTTGCAGACGGCGTCCATCCAGTCTCGGTGCGAGCCGGTGTCCACGTTGGAGGTCAGCGTGACCTTGCCGCCGGGCAGGCCGCCGGCCTCCTGGATGAGCTTCTTGGCCTCGGCCGGGTCGTAGACGCAGGCGTCGCCGCAGGCCGTCGCGGAGAAGCCGCCCTGGGCGCCGAGGGCCGGGGAGGTCCAGTCCTTGGCCGGGGTGCGGGTCTCGCGGAAGATCTGCTTGGTGATCTCGTCGCGGTTGATCGCCATGGAGATGCCCCGGCGGACCTTCTCCATGCCCTCCTTGCCCCACTGCGGGTCGTACATCGGGAAGGTGAGGGTCTGGATGATGAGGGCCGGCTGGTTGATGTACCGGTCCCCGAGGTCGTTCTTGACGTTCTTCAGCTGCTGCGCCGGGACGTCGTCGACGAGGTCGAGGTTGCCGGAGATCAGGTCGGTGTAGGCCGTGTTGTTGTCGGTGTACACCTTGAGGTCGACGCCGCTGTTCTGCGCCTTGTCCGCGCCCGGGTAGCCCTCCCACTTGCGCAGCTTCATGCCGGTGCCCTTGGTGTACGAGTCCACCGTGTACGGGCCGTTGCCGACGGGCTTGGCGAGCCAGCCGGAGTGGTCGCTGAAGAAGGACTTGGGCAGCGGGGAGAAGGCCTGGTAGCCGAGGGTCTCGGGCCAGGTGGAGAACTTCTCCTTGAGGGCGACGGTGAAGGTCTTCGGGTCCTTGACGACCAGCCCGGACATCGTCTTCGCCTTGGGCTCGCCGGAGGCGGGGTGCACGTCGTCGTAGCCGACGATGTCGGAGAAGAACGGTGCGTTGTTCTGCTTGTTGCGCACGTCGGCGCCGTAGTTCCAGGCGTCCACGAAGGACTGGGCGGTGACCGGCTCGTCGTTGCTGAACTTCCAGCCGTCCTTCAGCGTGACGGTGAAGTTCTGGCTGTCGGTGGTCTCGATCTTCTCCGCGAGCATGTTCTCGGCCGCGCCGGTCTTGGCGTCGTAGCGCTTGAGACCGCGGAAGAGCATGTCGAGGACCTTGCCGCCCTGCACCTCGTTGGTGTTGGCGGGCTCCAGCGGGTTCTGCGGGTCACCCCACGAGGAGCTGACGACCCCCGCGCCGCCGCCGGCGTCCGCGCCGCTGTCGCTGCCGCCGCCGCAGGCCGTCGCCGCGAGGGCGACGGCCGCCGCGCATGCGGCCCACTTGGCGTGGGTGGCTCCGCGCATGGAGTGCCTCCTAGGGGTCCCTGGACTCGCTTAGGGGCCAATGTCACCCTTTGAGCGGTCCCCCACACTCCGGTTGGCCCGATTGCACCCGCGCGTCACGCCGCTGTCACCCCTGCGAGTGCAAAGGCAGCTCCCAGGTGTCCACCGCGTAGTGCAGGGCCATGCCGTGCGCCTCGTACAGACCGAGCGCGCCGGTCGCGTTCAGGGTGTCCACGCCCAGCCCCACCGACCGGCGGCCGCGGGCGGCGAAGACGGCGAAGCCGTGGCGCAGCAGGTGGCCGCCGATGCCCCGGCCGCGGACGTCGGCGCGGACGCCGATGTGGCTGAGCCAGCCCATGCTGGTGCGGTCGTCCCGGGTGAGGAGGACGGCGACGTCTCCCTCGGCCGGCAGGGAGGCGATCCAGACCAGCGACCAGTCGAGGGCGCGTGCGTCGATGTGGTCCAGCCACGGTTCGTAGGCGCGTTCCACGTGGCCGAAGTGCGCGGCGAAGGTCTCCTCGACGAGGGCGTGGGCCCGGCGCCGGTCGGCCTCGTCGGCGGCGCAGTCGCGCAGGACGAGCCCGGCGGGCGGGGCGGGCGGCAGGTCCGTGCCGGGGGCGAGTGCGCGGGTCATGACCTGGTGGCGGCGGACGGTGCGGTAGCCGCGGCCGGTGAGCAGCGTGAGGTCGAGGGTGGGTTCGACGTTGAGCTGGATGCGCAGCCGGGCCCCGGGGGCGCCGGCGGCGAGGGCCCGGGCCCGGGCCTCCATCAGGGTCAGCAGCCGCAGGGCGGCCTCGTCCTCGCCGGGCAGGACGTAGTGGTCGCCGTCGACGCGGCCGGGTCCCGAGTCGGCCCAGACCAGGGCGTAGGCGACGAGGCGGCCGCCGCGGAAGGCGAGCCAGGAATCGGTCGCGAGGTCCACGTCGGGGTGGTGCAGGTCGGCCTCGACGGCGGCGAGGTCCGTCTCCGGTCTGCCGATCTCGATGACGTCGACGGCGTTGAGCAGTGCGCAGATGTCGGACGCGTCCCCGGGCCCCGCCGGACGGACGGTCAGCAAGTCGGTCATCCGGCCACTCTCGGCGGCGCCGGGGGCCGCCGCAACCGGCTTTCCCCGCACGGCGGGGGGCGGGCGGCGCGGGTCGGGCCCGTACACGCGCCAGGGCGCCCGGACCGGAGGGAACTTCCGGTACCGGGCGCCCTGGGCGTCGTACGGCGGGGATCAGACGGCCAGGACGGCCCGCTCCTCCGCGAAGTGGCACGCCGACTCGTGCGCGGCCGGGGTGGTCACGCCCTGGAAGCGCGTCGGGATCGCCAGCAGCGGCTCCTCCGTGGCGCAGCGCTCCTCGGCCTTCCAGCAGCGGGTGCGGAAGCGGCAGCCCGACGGCGGGTTGGCGGGGGACGGCACGTCACCGGTGAGGATGATGCGCTCGCGGGCCTCGCGGACCTCCGGGTCCGGCACCGGCACGGCGGAGAGCAGTGCCTGGGTGTACGGGTGGGTCGGGTGCTCGTAGATCTCGGCGTCGGAGCCGATCTCGGCCATCTTGCCCAGGTACATGACGCCCACGCGGTCCGAGATGTGCCGGACGATCGAGAGGTCGTGCGCGATGAACACGTAGGACAGGTCGAACTCGTCCTGGAGCTTGCCCATCAGGTTGATGACCTGCGCCTGCACCGACACGTCGAGCGCGGAGACCGGCTCGTCGCAGATGATGATCTCCGGGTTGAGCGCGAGGCCGCGGGCGATGCCGATGCGCTGGCGCTGGCCGCCGGAGAACTGGTGCGGGTAGCGGTTGATGTACTCCGGGTTCAGGCCCACGACGTCCAGGAGTTCCTGGACCTTGCGGCGCCGGCCGCCCTTGGGAGCCACCTCGGGGTGGATCTCGAAGGGCTCCCCGATGATGTCGCCGACCGTCATGCGCGGGTTCAGCGAGGTGTACGGGTCCTGGAACACCATCTGGATGTTGCGGCGGACGGCCTTGAGGGCCTTGCCGGACAGCTTGGTGATGTCCTGGCCCTTGTAGAGGACCTCGCCGGCGGTGGCCTTCTCCAGGTTCATCAGCAGCTTGGCGACGGTGGACTTGCCACAGCCGGACTCGCCGACGATGCCGAGGGTCTCGCCCTGGTACAGGTCGAAGGAGACGCCGTCCACGGCCTTGACCGCGCCGACCTGCTTCTTGAACAGGATGCCCTGGGTCAGCGGGAAGTGCTTGACCAGGTTGCGCACCTGAAGGATCGGCTCGCCCTTGGGCTTGGTGAGGTCAGCCATGGATCTGCTCCTTCCAGAAGTGGCACGCGCTGCCGCGGCCGGGCAGCTCGGTGCCGTCCTGCTCGGTCACCTGGTGCAGGACCGGCACGTCCGTGCGGCAGATGTCCTGAGCCTTGGGGCAGCGCGGGTTGAAGGCGCAGCCCGAGGGGATGTTGAGCAGGTTGGGCGGCAGGCCCTTGATCGCGTAGAGCTCCTGGCCCTTCTGGTCCAGGCGCGGGATCGAGTCGAGCAGGCCGCGGGTGTACGGGTGCGCGGGGCGCTTGTAGATCTCGTGGACCGGGGCGTTCTCGACGATCCGGCCGCCGTACATGACGGCGATCTTGTCCGCGACGTCGGCGACGACGCCGAGGTCGTGGGTGATCAGGATCAGGCCCATGTTCATCTCGCGCTGGAGCTCCGCGAGGAGGTCCATGACCTGGGCCTGGACCGTCACGTCGAGGGCCGTGGTCGGCTCGTCGGCGATGATCAGGTCCGGCTCCAGGGCCATCGCCATGGCGATCATGATGCGCTGGCGCATGCCGCCCGAGAACTGGTGCGGGTAGTCCCCCACGCGCGCCTTGGCGGCGGGGATCTTCACGCGGTCCATGAGCTCGATGGCCTTGGCCGTGGCGTCCTTCTTCGACATCCCGCGGTGGACGCGGAACATCTCGCCGAGCTGGGCGCCCACGGTGTGCACGGGGTTCAGCGAGGAGAGCGCGTCCTGGAAGATCATGGCGATCTTCGAGCCGCGGATCTTGCGGAACTCCTCGGCGGGGAGCTTGAGCAGGTCGGTGCCCTGGAACAGGATCTCGCCGTGCGGGATCTTGCCGGGGGGCATGTCGAGGATGCCCATGATGGCCTGCGCCGTCACGGACTTGCCCGAGCCGGACTCGCCGAGGACGGCAAGGGTCTCGCCGGCGTTCACCGAGTACGAGACGCCGTTGACGGCCTTGGCCACGCCGTCGCGGGTGTGGAACTCGACGTGCAGGTTCCGCACGTCCAGCAGGGGGGTGGTGCCCTCCGGCGCCGAGCGGGGCGCGGGGACGTTCGAGGTCTTGTCGATGATGGTCAACGTACGCCCTTCCTCAGCGCAGCTTCGGGTCGAGGGCGTCGCGCACCGCGTCGCCGACCATGATGAACGCGAGCACGGTGATGCTCAGCGCGGCGGCCGGGAAGAGGAGCACGTGAGGTGCCTGGAGCCAGCGGACGGAGGCGTCGCTGACCATCAGGCCCCAGGAGATGCCGGGCGGCTGGACGCCGATGCCGAGGTACGACAGCGCGGACTCGGCGCCGATGTACACACCGAGGCTGATCGCACCGACCACGATGACGGGCGCGATCGCGTTGGGCAGGATGTGCCGCAGCGTGATGCGCATCGTGCCGGCGCCCAGGGCGCGGGCGGCGACGACGTAGTCGTTGTTCTTGTTCTGCAGCACCGAGGAACGCATGATGCGGAAGATCTGCGGCCAGCCGAGGGTGGCCAGTACGACGGAGACCGTCCAGGCGTTGCCCTTGCCGAGGCCCGACATGATCAGCATGCCGCCGAGGAGCAGCGGGATGGCGAAGAAGATCTCGGTGAAGCGGGACAGGACGCTGTCGATGAATCCGCCGACCCAGCCGGCGACCAGGCCGAGCGCGCCGCCGACGAGGAGCACCAGGGTGGTGGTGACGACACCGACGATGATCGAGTTCCGGGCGGCCCAGACCGTACGCGTGTAGACGTCACAGCCCTGGACGTCGAAGCCGAACCAGTGGTCGGAGCTCGGGGTCTTCAGCGAGTCCTCGAGCTTGCAGGCGGCGGCGTCGAAGGGGCTGCCGGGCGTGAACCACTGCGGGACCGCGGAGAGCACGAGCAGGATGACGACGAGCGTGCCGCCGATCAGGAAGATCGGGTTGCGCCGGAGGTCCGAGACGGCGTCGGACCAGAGGCTGGCCTCGCGCTCCTTCTTCGGCTTGCCGGGCTTGGCGGCGGCCGGTCCGCTCGCGGAGGGAGCTTCGGCGGTCTGGGTGTCGGTCAACTCATCCCCCACCGTAGTTGTGTCACGCATAGCGGATCCTCGGGTCGAGCACTGCGTAGAGCAGGTCCACGATCAGGTTGGCGACGAGGTACACGATGATCAGGAGCGAGACGACGCCCACGATCACGGTGCCCTCCTTGCGGTACACCGACTCGGCCAGCAGGCCGCCGATCCCGTGGATGTTGAAGATCTTCTCGGTGATGACCGCGCCGCCCATCAGGGATCCGAGGTCGGCGCCGAGGAAGGTGACGATCGGGATGAGCGCGTTGCGCAGCGCGTGGTTCGCGACGACGCGCCGGCGGGGCAGGCCCTTCGCGGTCGCGGTGCGCACGTAGTCGGCGCGCATGGTCTCCATCATCGACGTACGGGTCAGTCGGGCCACGTACGCGAGCGAGGTCGAAGCGAGTACCAGCGCCGGGAGGAGGTAGGCGCGGATGCCGTCGTTCTCGTTGAAGGAGACGGAGAAGAAGTCGATGCCCCAGCTCTTCTTGAGCTGCACGCCCAGCGTCAGCTGGAGGACGAAACCGCTCACGAAGACCGGGATCGAGATGACGAGCAGGGTGGAGAGCAGGACGAGCTGGTCGAGGAACTTGCCCCGGCGCAGGGCGGCCATGATGCCGGCGAGGACACCGACGACGGCCTCGATGACGAACGCGACGATCGCGAGGTTCATCGTGTAGGGGAAGGCTTCGGTGATCTTGTCCCAGACGGAGCGGCCGGTCAGGGTCTCGCCGAAGTTGCCCTGGAAGAGGTTGGTTATGTAGTTCCAGTACTGCGACAGGAACGAGTCGTTGAGGTGGTACTTCTCGCGCAGCATCGCCGCGACGATCGGGTCGGCCTTCTTCTCTCCGGCGAGAGCCTGGATCGGGTCACCGGGGAGCTTGAACGCCAGCCAGTAGATGAGGAACGTGGCACCGATCAGAACAGGGATCGCCTGTATGAGTCGGCGGATGAGGTAGCGGCCCATCAGACCTCCAGCAAAGAACAGGGGGAAAGGGCAGGCAGGCGGAGACCTGCCTCCGCCTGCCCGCCCCCTGAATCCCCTTAGTGAAGAGGGGTGTTATTTGTTGAGCTCGACGTTCGCCAGGTCCATGCGGCCCTGGGCGTCGACCTCGACGTTCTTCACGGACTGGGAGTAGGCCGCAGAAGACATGTACGTGAACACCGGGATGTACGGAAGGTCCTTGATGATGATGTCATCGGCCTTCTGGTACAGCTTCAGGCCCTCGGCGGCGTCGGTGGCCTTGTCGGCCTCCGCCATGACCTTCTCGAACTCTTCGTTCTTGTAGTGGCCGTAGTTGGAGCCGTTGTCGATCGCGACCTTCGAGAAGATCGGACGCAGGTAGTTCTCCGCCGCCGGGTAGTCCATGGACCACGCCATGCGGAAGGCACCCTTGTACTTCGAGGCGCCCAGGTCGTCCAGCATCTCGCCGAACTTGGCGTAGGGCTTGGTGGTGACCTCGATGCCGAGGTTGGCCTTCAGCTGGTTCGCGACGGCCTCCATCCACTCCTTGTGACCGCCGTCGGCGTTGTAGCCGAGCTCGATCTTGTTGCCGGGAACGCCGCCGGCCTTCTCGAAGAGCTCCTTGGCCTTGGTCGGGTTGTACGTACCGAACTCGCCCAGGGCGCCCTTGCGGTAGCCCGGGATGATCGGGCTGATGAAGTCGTCGGCCGGCTTGCGGGTGCCGTTGAAGATGGTCTTCGTGATGGCGTCCCGGTCGATGGCCATGGAGATGGCCTGACGGATCTCCAGCTTGCCGAACGTCTCGGGGTTCTGCTCCAGCGGGAGACCGAGGTAGCCGACGCCCGACTCGGGCTTGTACAGGTAGCGGTCGCCGAACTCCTGCGAGACGTTGGCCATCGCGGAGATCGGGAGCTTGTCGACGATCTGGAGGTTGTCGGCGCGCAGGTCGTTGTACGCCGTGTCCAGGTTGTCGTAGATCTTGAAGGTGACGCCGGCCAGCTTGGCGCGACCCTCGGCCGGGTACTTGTCGTACCGCTTGACCTTGATCTGCTTGTTGTGCTCCCACGCGCCGTCCATCTGGAAGGCGCCGTTGCCGATCGGGTTCTCGCCGAACTTCTTCGGGTCGGCCTCGAACGCCTTGGGCAGCGGGTAGAAGGCGTTGTAGCCCAGCATGGTCTTGAACTGGGAGAAGGGCTCCTTCAGCGTGACGGTGAAGGTCTTCTCGTCAACGACCTTGAGGCCCTTGAGCTCCTTGGAGGTGGGCTTCTTGTCCTTGCCCGGCGCGAGCTCCTCGGAGCCCTCGATCTTCGAGAAGAACGGCATGCCCTCGGCGGCGTTGTCCTGGTTGGCACCCCAGTTCCAGGCGCGGACGAACGACTGCGCGTCGACCTTCTCGCCGTTGTGGAAGGTGTAGCCGTCCTTGATCTTGACGGTCCAGGTCTTCGAGTCCGTGGTGTCGATGGACTCCGCGACCGCGAGCTTCGGCTCGTTGGTCTTGTTGTCGTAGTCGACCAGACCGGTGAAGAGCGCGTTGAGGACCTCGGCGCCCTCGGACTCGGCGGTGTTCTGACCCACCAGGCCGTGCTGCGGCTCGCCGAGCAGCACGGTGATGTTGCCACCGGCGCCGCCCGCGTTGTCCTTGCTGGTGCTGCAGGCCGTGGCAGCCATCGCCACGATGACGGCACCCGCGACCCACTTGGCGCTCGTTGCTCCGCGCATGGGTAATTGCCTCCTCAGGAGTCACTGTCGATTCGTGAAGGACCCGGCTCCGCTGACACCCCTGACAGCGAAATCCGGTCCCATCGTGTGTGCTCGTGAGTCGACGCTCCCCACAGCGTGTGACCCATTGACCCGAGCTCAATGGAGCCATCCTCGGGGACGCCCAGACCGTAAACCACACTTAAGTGGTCTCGTTTTCACAACATCACCGCATGGCGAAAACCCGAAATCCGGACAAACGGATAGGAGACAGACACGTGCGAAACGGACGGTTAGCTCACCTTCCGGAGTGTCACGGTCGGTATGCGGACACCAGAACGCAACAATCCGCTTGACAAACGCGAACGGCCCCTCCCCACACCGTGTCGGTATGGGGAGGGGCCGTTTCCAGCCGTACGACTTTTCGACAGTCGATCGGGCGGCCGCGCTCCCGCTGCGGTACCGCGCCGACGGTACCGGAGCACCCTCGGGTCCCGCTCGGGTCCCGCTGGGGTCCTACTGGTCCTGCTCGCCCGCCACTCGGCGGACCTCGCCCGCTACTTGGCGGGCCCCGCCCGCTACTTGGCGGACTTGGCGCGCGACGCGGTGCGCGAACGGTCCTTCTGGTCCAGGACGACCTTGCGGATGCGGACCGCCTCCGGGGTCACCTCGACGCACTCGTCGTCGCGGCAGAACTCCAGGGACTGCTCCAGGGAGAGCTTGCGCGGCGGCACCACGTTCTCGGTGTTGTCCGCGGAAGCCGCACGCATGTTGGTGAGCTTCTTCTCCTTGGTGATGTTCACGTCCATGTCGTCGGAGCGCGAGTTCTCGCCGACGATCATGCCCTCGTACACCTCGGTGCCGGGGTCGGTGAACAGGACGCCGCGCTCCTGAAGGTTGATCATGGCGAACGGCGTGACCGCACCGGCGCGGTCGGCGACCAGCGAACCGTTGTTGCGGGTGACCAGCGGGCCGAACCACGGCTCGTGGCCCTCGTGGATCGAGTGGGCGATGCCCGTGCCGCGCGTACCGGTCAGGAACTCGGTACGGAAACCGATGAGACCGCGCGACGGGACGACGAACTCCATGCGGACCCAGCCGGAGCCGTGGTTCGACATGTTGTCCATGCGGCCCTTGCGGACGCCCATGAGCTGCGTGACCGCGCCCATGTGCTCCTCGGGGACGTCGATCGTCATGCGCTCGACCGGCTCGTGCACCTTGCCGTCGATCTCCTGCGTGACCACCTGCGGCTTGCCGATGGTCAGCTCGAAGCCCTCGCGGCGCATCTGCTCGACCAGGATGGCGAGCGCGAGCTCACCACGGCCCTGGACCTCCCAGGCGTCCGGGCGCTCGGTGTCGAGCACGCGGAGGGAGACGTTACCGACCAGCTCGCGGTCGAGGCGGTCCTTGACCTGGCGGGCGGTGACCTTGCGGTCCTTGACGGCGGACTTGGCGTCCGCGCCCTTGCCGCTGCCGCCGCGGCCGACCATCGGGGAGGTGTTCGTACCGATGGTCATGGAGATCGCCGGCTCGTCCACCGAGATCAGCGGCAGCGCGATCGGGTTCTCCGGGTCCGCCAGGGTCTCGCCGATCATGATGTCGGGGATACCGGCGACGGCGCAGATGTCACCGGGGCCCGCCACCTCGGCCGGCTTGCGGGTGAGCGCCTCGGTCATCATCAGCTCGGTGATGCGGACGTTGGACTGGGTGCCGTCGCGCTTGATCCACGTGACGGTCTGGCCCTTGCGGAGCTCGCCCTGCTCGACGCGGAGCAGCGCGATGCGGCCGAGGAAGTTGTCGGCGTCCAGGTTGGTGACGTGGGCCTGGAGGGGCGCCTCGTCGTCGTACACCGGGGCGGGGACGTGCTCCAGGATGGTGGAGAAGAACGGCTCCAGGTTGTCGCTGTCCGCGGGGACGGTGCCGTCCTCCGGCTTGGTCAGCGAGGCCACGCCGTCACGGCCGCAGGCGTAGACGATCGGGAACTCGATCTGGTCCTCGTCCGCGTCCAGGTCCAGGAACAGGTCGTAGGTCTCGTTGACGACCTCGTCGATCCGGGAGTCCGGGCGGTCCGTCTTGTTGATGCAGAGGATGACCGGCATCTTCGCCTGCAGGGCCTTGCGCAGGACGAAGCGGGTCTGGGGCAGCGGACCCTCGGAGGCGTCCACCAGCAGGACGACGGCGTCCACCATCGACAGACCGCGCTCGACCTCACCACCGAAGTCGGCGTGGCCGGGGGTGTCGATGATGTTGATCGTGATGGGCGCCCCGCCGTCCTTGGGGTGGTACTTCACCGCCGTGTTCTTGGCGAGGATCGTGATGCCCTTCTCACGCTCCAGGTCGTTCGAGTCCATCATGCGGTCGTCGAGGTGCTGGTGGGCGGCGAAGGCACCGGCCTGCTTGAGCATGGCATCGACGATGGTCGTCTTGCCATGGTCGACGTGGGCGACGATGGCGACGTTACGGATGTCGTGGCGCGTGGGCACTTCGGCGCTTCTCCCGGGATCGTGGATGGCGTCGCGTACGGCCTGGCACGCGCGCCTCGACCGGGCGAAAACCTGCCACGGCCTTACCCCATCGTACGTCGGCTGGCGGGAACCGCCTGCCGGGGGGTCTGTCAAGAGGCCGGACGACTGAGGACGGCCGGGTGTGGGGTGGGGAGTCCCGGCTGTCGGTGGAGCCTGTGTTCATGCGGGTCAACGGGTATCCACGACCTTGCCCGCCGGGTCTCCGGCGGGCAAGGGACTTGAGTCACTTCTGAGCTTGTGACCCGTGGGTCACCCGGTACTCCACCCCTTTGTCACCACTTCTTCTCCGAAGGTACGCATTCTGCGAAGGTACGTCCGCCGCAGTCCGCTACTTCTTCTTGTCCTTCGCCGAGGCGGGCTTCTTCCAGCCGATGTCCTGGTACCTCGGCGCTCCGAGGCCGAAGGCGCCGGCGTTGACCAGGCCGGGCTTGGCCGCCACCAGCTCGGGGCGCTGGTAGAGGGGTACGGATCCGGCGGCGGCCCAGATGCGGGCGTCGGCCTTGCGCATCAGCTCGCGGGCCTGCTTCTCGTCCAGTTCGCCCAGGGCCTGGTCGAAGAGCTGGTCGATGTGGTCCGTGCCGACGCGGGTGTAGTTCTGTTCGACGAGGAGAGAACCGTCGGCGGCCGGCTCCGGCTTGGCGAAGATCGGCCGGGCGTCGGTGGCCGGGTAGGCCGTCGCGGGCCAGGAGTACAGGGCCAGGTCGTACTGGCCCGAGGCGATGTGGTCCTTGAAGAAGCTCTCGTCCGCGACCTTGGTGATCTCGGTGCCCACGCCGATCTTCTGGAGCATCTGGGCGATCCGCTCGCCGACCGTGCGCAGGGACTCCGAGCCCGGTCCGGCCGGGAGGACGAAGCGCAGGGTGAGCTGCTTGCCGTCCTTGGCGAGCATGCGGCCCGAGGTCCGCGCCGTCTGCTTGACGGGGGCGGGGGCCGGGCTGGCCTCGGCGGGCTCCTTGCCGTCGTCGGTGGCCTCGGCGTCGCCGTCCGCCTCCGCGTCCGCGGTGCTCTTGGCGTCGTCGACGGCCTCGGCCTGAGCCAGCAGCGCGTTCTCCTGCTGGGCTGCGAGGGAGGCCGGGGCGAGGGCGGCGGCGGGCCGGCTCCCGGGGGCGCCGGGGGCTCCCTCGGCTCCGGGCCCTCCCGGGGCGAAGGCGTCGGCGTCGACGATCTCCCCGTCGAGGCCGTACGCGGATCCGTCCGGGAGCGCCGGCAGGTCCGCGGCGGGGCCACCGGGCCTGCCGTGGGCGGCCTCGTGGTCGCCGGGGGCGGCCTGGGCCGGGCGGAGCCGGGCGCGGGCCGCCAGCTGCGCGGTCGCCGAGCGCAGGTCGCCGTTGCGCCCGTCGTCCTGGCCGACGATGTAGAGGCCGTCGTTGCCGGTGCCCGGGCCCGAGGACGTCGAGGGGGTCTTCGAGTCGTCCTGTCCGGAGACCTCCGGTCCCGCCTTCGCTCCGGCCGGTTCGGTGAGCTTGCCGCCCCGGCGCCAGCCCGCGTCGGCGAGGAGGGCCTGGGAGGCCTGGGGGTCCTGGCCGCCGAGGGCCTCGCTGTTGTCGGCGTACGCCTGCTGCCCGGCCAGGGCCAGGTGGCTGCCGACCGGCTTCGCGGGCAGGCCGAGCGGCTTGAGCACGGCCTCGGCCAGCGCCTTGCGGTCCAGGGCCCGGGCCACCGCGCGCCGGACCCGCTCGTCCGACAGCGGGCCGGAGGCGCCGTTCATGGCCAGCTGGGTGTAGACGGGCTCCAGGGACTTGCGGACCTTGAAGGTGCGCAGGGCGGCCTGCTCGTCGGCGTACTTCTTGGTGGCGTCGGCGCTCTTCTGCCGGAGCTCCTGCTCCTCGCGGGCCTTGGTCTCGTCCGCGCCGTGGGCCAGCGCCCAGGACAGGGTGGCCTGCGCCGGCGTCAGGGCCGCGCCGGGGCCGTGCGAGCCGTTCACGCGCCCGGCGTCGCGGTGGGCCAGGGCGATCCGGTCGGCGCCGGCCCGGTCGATCTCCCCCAGGTCGATCTTGCCGGCGGCCAGCGCGGCCGGCCGCTCCGCGCGGGGCACCGCCGTCAGCACGAGGGTGTCGAGCTTCGCGGGGTGGCCCCACCAGCGCGGGTTGCGGGTCAGCGCGGCGGTGCCGGTCTTCTTGTCGATGGCCCCGAGGGCGAAGGGCCCGGCGGTGACCTTGAGGGTGCCGCGGGCGCCCTCGTTGAAGGCGTCCGGGGAGCCGGTGACCTGCTTCGGGTACAGCGGGCTGAACAGGGAGCGCCAGTCGGCGTAGGGCTTGGAGAAGGTGACCTTGACCTCCAGGTCGGTCTTGCCCTTCTCGATCTTCTCGATCCGGTCGTAGCCGGCGTTGCGGGCCGTCCAGTACGCCGAGTCCTTGCCGTTCAGGGCCCGCCACTGGGCCACGAAGTCGGGGGCGCCGATCTCCCGGCCGTCGCTCCAGACCGCCTGCTGGTGCAGCTTGTACAGGACGACCTGCTTGGGCTCCCGCTCGACGACCTCGGCCTTCTCCAGGTAGTCGGGATTGGCCACGGGGCGGCCCTTCCCGTCCAGGACGAACAGGTGGGGCAGGACGGCGCCGGCGATCCGCGAGGTGGTGGCGTCCGCGTCGGCCTGGAAGGTGTTCAGGGTGTCCGGGAGGCCGTCCACGGCCCAGCGCAGAACGCCGCCGTCGGTGACCCGGTCACGGGCCGTCGTCGCGATGTCCGGTCCCGCTGCGGCCGGTCCGCCTTCCTCGTCGCCCGCGCCGCAGCCCGCGAGGAGCGGCAGTGCGAGGACGCCCGAGGTCAGGAGCGCCAAGGACCTGCGCGTTCTCTGGGACATGGGTGGTACCTCCGGAGCGGGGCGTGGTGGGACGCGAAAGATGGGGGTCAAGATCACGTTCGGCGGTATATGGAGCTGATCACACTGGTGCCGAAACCCACTGAAATAGACGGCCCCCCGGGTGCCCCGCAGCCGGAGCGCGCCACGCCGCGAACCCCACCCGGGCGGACCAATCCGGCTTGCGGCGCGAGCGGCGTTCCCCCGCACGAGGGATGAAAACGGGGTCGGGGAGGGGGCGCACGGTTCACGCCTGCACGCCCGGAATCGCTGCACGTCTCTTCACAACCGGGGACGGGAGGCGCGACACTCTCAGGCGCCCATGAGCACGGTCACGGTCACCGTACCCGCGGAAGTGAGGGCACATCATGTCCCTGCAAGATGATCTGAGCGCCGTACGACGCAACCTGGACGAGCTCGTCCGCTCGGTGGAGCGGCTGGAGCGGGACGTGGCCCGGCAGGGTCCGGCCGCCGCCTCCAGGCAGCCCGACCGGTCCGCGATGGTCACCGTCCCGGACACCCCGTACGACAGCACGCTCTGGACGGACTCCGACGACGAGGGCCTCGGAGCCCGCGACCGCCGCGCTCCCTGACGCGCCGCCGGACCGCCCGTACCCCGTACCCCGTACCCACCCCATCTGGCCCGGCGGCGCCCGTACGCGCGGCGCCGGGTCTCCTGGGCCACCCCTCGACACTCCACCCGGAGTTCTCCTTGGCCACAGGCACGGAACCACCCCAACAGCGGCCCGGCGGGGTCCACGGCCCCTCCCGGGCCGCGATCGCGGCCCGGCACCTGCGGACCGACCGGTGGTGGCTGTCGCCCGCCGGCACCGCGGCCGGGCTGCTCGCCTTCATCGCCTACTCGACCTGGCGGGCCTTCGCCAACGCCCACTACTACGCGGCCCCGTACGTGTCCCCCTTCTACTCCCCCTGTCTGGCGGAGAACTGCGAGCGGATGCGCGGCGGCCCCAACCTCGACCTCTTCGGAAGCTGGTGGGGCCTGTCCCCCGCCCTGCTGATCCTGGTCTTCCCGCTCGGCTTCCGGCTGACCTGCTACTACTACCGGAAGGCCTACTACCGCGGCTTCTGGGCCTCGCCGCCCGCCTGCGCCGTCGCCGAGCCGCACGCCTCGTACACGGGTGAGACCCGCTTCCCGCTGATCCTTCAGAACGCCCACCGTTACTTCTTCTACGCGGCGGTGCCGGTCGCGGCGATCCTCACCTACGACACGGTGCTGACCTTCCGCGACGCGCGGTACGACTGGGGCCACATGGGCCTGGGAACGCTGCTGTTCCTCGTCAACACCGTGCTGATCTGGGCGTACACCCTGTCCTGCCACTCCTGCCGGCACATCATGGGCGGCCGCCTGAAGCACTTCTCGAAGCATCCGGTGCGCTACCGCCTGTGGGGCTGGGTCAGCCGGCTCAACACCCGCCACATGCAGCTGGCCTGGGCCTCCCTGATCAGCGTGGCGCTGTGCGACTTCTACGTGTACCTGCTGGCCACCGGCACCTTCGACGACCCGAGGATCTTCTGACATGGCTCAAGTCGACCGGCAGCAGTGGGACGTGGTCGTGGTCGGCGCGGGCGGCGCCGGGCTGCGGGCCGCGATCGAGGCCCGCGAGCGGGGCGCCCGTACGGCCGTGATCTGCAAGTCCCTCTTCGGCAAGGCCCACACGGTGATGGCCGAGGGCGGCATCGCGGCTTCCATGGGCAACGTCAACGACCACGACAACTGGCAGGTCCACTTCCGCGACACCATGCGCGGGGGCAAGTTCCTCAACCAGTGGCGGATGGCCGAACTGCACGCCAAGGAGGCCCCGGACCGGGTCTGGGAGCTGGAGACCTGGGGCGCGCTCTTCGACCGCACCCCCGACGGGCGGATCTCGCAGCGCAACTTCGGCGGGCACGAGTACCCGCGCCTCGCGCACGTCGGCGACCGCACCGGCCTGGAGCTGATCCGCACCCTCCAGCAGAAGATCGTCGGCCTCCAGCAGGAGGACTTCAAGGAGTACGGGGACCACGAGGCCCGGCTCAAGGTCTTCCAGGAGTGCACGGTCACCCGGGTGCTCAAGGACGGGGACCGCGTCTCGGGGACCTTCTGCTACGAACGCGAGTCCGGCCGTTTCTTCGTCCTGGAGGCCCCGGCGGTGGTGCTCGCCACGGGCGGGATCGGCAAGTCCTTCAAGACCACCTCCAACTCCTGGGAGTACACGGGCGACGGGCACGCGCTGGCACTGCTCGCGGGCGCACCGCTGCTGAACATGGAGTTCGTGCAGTTCCATCCGACCGGCATGGTCTGGCCGCCCTCGGTCAAGGGCATCCTCGTCACCGAATCGGTGCGCGGCGACGGCGGGGTGCTGCGCAACAGCGAGGGCAAGCGGTTCATGTTCGACTACGTCCCGGACGTCTTCAAGGAGAAGTACGCCGAGTCGGAGGAGGAGGGCGACCGCTGGTACGAGGACCCGGACCACAACCGGCGGCCGCCCGAACTGCTGCCCCGCGACGAGGTGGCCCGGGCCATCAACTCCGAGGTCAAGGCGGGCCGCGGCTCGCCGCACGGCGGGGTGTTCCTCGACGTGTCCACCCGGATGCCGGCGGAACGGATCCGGCGGCGCCTGCCCTCCATGTACCACCAGTTCAAGGAGCTGGCGGACGTGGACATCACCGCCGAGCCGATGGAGGTCGGCCCGACCTGCCACTACGTGATGGGCGGGATCGCCGTCGACTCGGACACCGCCGCGACGGTCGGGGTACCGGGCCTGTTCGCGGCGGGCGAGGTCGCCGGCGGCATGCACGGCTCGAACCGGCTCGGCGGCAACTCCCTGTCCGACCTGCTGGTCTTCGGCCGGCGGGCCGGGCTGCACGCGGCGGAGCACGCCGCGGCCTCCGCCGCGCGTCCGGCCGTCTCCCAGGCGCAGGTCGACGCCGCCGCGGCGGAGGCGCTGGCCCCCTTCCACGCCGACGGGGGCGCGGAGAACCC
This sequence comes from Streptomyces sp. NPDC006512, assembly GCF_040611935.1. Lineage (NCBI taxonomy): Bacteria > Bacillati > Actinomycetota > Actinomycetes > Kitasatosporales > Streptomycetaceae > Streptomyces > Streptomyces sp. NPDC006512. Next base: position 24,020 of record NZ_JBEXPG010000006.1, read on the forward strand.
GTACACGCTCCACCAGGAGCTCCAGACGACGATGAACGACCTGGTCGGGATCATCCGCCGCGAAGGGGAGATGGCCGAGGCGCTGGAGAAGCTCGCGGGACTGCGCGTACGGGCCGCGCGCGCCGGGGTCGAGGGGCACCGGCAGTTCAACCCGGGCTGGCACCTGGCGCTGGACCTGCGCAACATGCTGCTGGTCAGCGAATGCGTGGCCCGCGCGGCCCTGGAACGCACCGAGAGCCGGGGCGGGCACACCCGCGAGGACTGCCCGGCGATGGAGCGGAGCTGGCGGCCCGTGAACCTGCTGTGCCGGCCGGTGGACCCGGAGCCCGCGGACCCCGCGGCCGGCCGGATCGCCCTCGTACGCACCCGCACGGACCCCATCCGGCCCGACCTGCTCGCGCTGTTCGAGAAGGAAGAGCTGGTCAAGTACCTCGCCGAAGAGGAGCTCTACGAGTGACTACCTACGATGCCGCCTTCCGGGTCTGGCGCGGCGACGCGGAGGGCGGGGAACTGCGGGACTTCACCGTCGAGGTCCACGACGGCGAGGTGGTCCTGGACATCGTGCACCGGCTCCAGGCCACCCAGACCCCCGACCTCGCGGTGCGCTGGAACTGCAAGGCGGGCAAGTGCGGCTCGTGCAGCGCCGAGGTCAACGGCCGGCCCCGGCTGATGTGCATGACGCGGATGTCGACCTTCGAGCGGTCGGAGACGATCACCATCACCCCGCTGCGGGCCTTCCCCGTCGTCCGCGACCTGGTCACGGACGTGTCCTTCAACTACGCGAAGGCGCGGGAGGTTCCGGCGTTCGTACCGCCGCGGGGGGTGGCGGCGGGCGCGTACCGGATGCAGCAGGTGGACGTGGAACGCTCGCAGGAGTTCCGCAAGTGCATCGAGTGCTTCCTGTGCCAGGACACCTGTCACGTGGTGCGCGACCACGAGGAGAACAAGGAGGCCTTCGCGGGTCCGCGCTTCCTGATGCGGGTCGCGGAACTGGACATGCACCCCCTGGACGCGGCCGCCGAGACGGGCCTGGACCGCAAGCGCACGGCCCAGGAGGAGCACGGGCTCGGCTACTGCAACATCACCAAGTGCTGCACGGAGGTGTGCCCCGAAGGCATCAAGATCACCGACAATGCGCTCATCCCGCTGAAGGAACGGGCCGTCGACCGCAAGTACGACCCGCTCGTGTGGCTGGGCAGCAGGATCCGCCGCCGCTCCGACCCCCTGTAGTTCACTTCGCCGTACACAATGCCCCCTGGGACGCGTTGACGTGGAGTCAGGGGGCATGCGCGGTGCGTGTGGGGGATCATCTGGCGGGCCGCTACCGGCTGGACCGGCGGCTCGGCCAGGGCGGCATGGGCGAGGTGTGGCGCGGGCACGACCTGAGCCTGGGGCGGTCCGTGGCGGTGAAGCTGCTGCTGGAGGCGGCGGCGAACGACGAGGTGGCCGCGCGGTTCCGGCGCGAGGCGACCATCGGGGCGCGGCTCCAGCATCCCGGGATCACCGTAGTGCACGACGTGGGCGTGCACGACGGGCGGCTCTTCATCGTGATGGAGCTGCTGCCCGGCGAGGACCTGGCGTCGGCGCTGGCGCGTGCGCCGGGCGGGCTGCCCGCGGCGCGGGCGGTCGACCTGGCGGCCCAGACGGCGGAGGCGCTGGCCGCCGCGCACGAACAGGCGGTGGTCCACCGGGACCTGAAACCGGCCAACCTCTTCCTGCTGCCCGGCGGCCGGCTCAAGATCTGCGACTTCGGCATCGCCCACTCCTCGGACGCGACGGCGGGCTGGACGGTCACGGGCCGCGTGTTCGGCACCCCGGAGTACATGGCGCCCGAGCAGTGGCGGGGCGAGCCGGTGGACGCCCGGTGCGACCTGTACGCGCTGGGGTGCGTGCTGTACGCGCTGCTGCGCGGGGCGCCGCCCTTCCGCTCGGCGCAGGGCCCGTACGCCCTGATGCTCCGGCACGTCGAGGAGGCGCCGCCGGAGCTGCGGGTGGAGCCGCGGCTGGCGGCGCTGGCGCGGTCACTGCTGGCGAAGGCCCCGGCGGACCGGCCGGGGTCGGCGGCGGAGGTGGCCCGGGCCCTGCGGGCGCTGGCGGCGGGGGCCGCCGCGTGGGCGGGGGACCCGGCGGGGCCCGCGGCTGACGCGGACCCGGCGCAGGCGCCGGGGGCGGGCCGGGCCCCCGGGGGACCTGACCCGGGGTCCCCCGGCGGCTCCCCCGGCGACCCCGTACGGGCGACCCCTGCCGGAGGGGACCCCGCCGGGGAGAGCCCCGACGTCGACGGCCTCACGGCGGCGCCCCCGACACGAGCGCGGCCGACGCCGGTTCGGGTGGGCGCGGACCGGGCGGAGCCCGACCGGGGCGGGACGGAGTCGGCGGGGCCCGGCCGGGAGGGGGCGGACCCGGCGGGGCCCGGCCTGGGCGGGGGTACGGCGGCGGCGCGGGACCGGGTGGGGGCCACCGTGGGGGGCCGCTCCGGCCGAGGGGGCACGGCCGGGGCCCCGCGGACCGCCGTCGCACCCGGGGAGCGGCTGTGGCGGTCCCCCGTCCGGCCGCAGGCCCTGTACGCCGCCGGGGACAGCGTGGTGTGGCGGGCCGGCCAGGAGGTGGGCTCGGTGTGGGCCGGCACGGGGGCGGCCCTGTGGACGGCCCGCGCCGACGAGGGCGTGCCCGCCTCCGGGCGGCCCGCCGCCGCGGCCGTGTCCTGCGCGGCGGACGCGGGCTCGGTGTACGTCGCCGTCGCCGGGCAGGAGGGCGGGGGCGTGCGGGTGCTGGCCCGGGAGGCGGGGGACGGCCGCGTGCGCTGGTGGCGGGACCTGCCGGAACCCCCCGCCGGGCGGACCCCGCCGCTGACCGTGGCCGGGGGGCTGGTGCTGTACGGGGCGCGGGGCGGTCTCACCGCGCTGGACGGGGCGACCGGGGACACCGTGTGGCGGTACCCGGTCCAGGGCGCGGGCTCCCGCAGGCCGACCGTCTCGGGGGACTGCCTGGTCCTGGCCGACGGGCTGCTGCTCACCGCCCTGCACCTGGCTACCGGGCGGCCCCTGTGGGCCTGGCCGCGCAACCCGTACCGGGACGCGCCGGGGCTGCCCGGGGGTCCCGTGCACGTGACGGACGGGAAGACGGTGCGCGCGCTGCACCGGCGCGAGGGGCACGTCGTCTGGCACGTCGAGGCGGGCACTCCGGCGCCGACCGGGCTGCTCTGCCTGGACGGCACGGTCCACGTGGCCGCCCACCGCGCCCGGGAGGGCTGGGACACGGTGTCCGCGCTGGACGCGGAGAGCGGCGCGGTGCGGTGGCGCCGCCCCCTGGTGCGGCGTCAGGGCCCGTCCTGCGCGGTGGAACTGCTGGGGGTCCGGCGGGACCTGCTGTACGTGAGGTCCGCGGACGGCGGCCGCGGCGGGCTGCTCGGCCGCACGCCCCGGCCGCCGTTCCTGGCCGGGCTGGACGCGGCGAGCGGGGAGCTGCGGTGGCAGTGGGAGCACGCCGCTCTCGGGAGCGCGGTACTGACCGCCGACGCCGTCGCCGTGGCGCTCCCGGAACTGACGGCGGTGGCGGTCCCGTAGGCCGTGACTCCGGGTGCGGGCACGCCGATCCGCCCATAATCTCCGAAATGTGACTCCGCCCCCCTGCAGGACGACGAGGCGCTCCGCCGCCCGCATATCCCTGCGCACCGGACTGGTCCTGGCCGCCGCGCTGCTGGCGTTCGGCGGGTGGGGCGTGGCCGGGGCGCCCGCGGTCCGCGCCGAGGATCCCGTCACCCTGTCGCAGCAGGGGCAGGTCACCGACCGCGTGGGCGCGCTGGGCGACCGGCTGCCCGCGGTGACGGCCGCGCTGGACGAGCTGTACGCGCAGCGGCGGATCCAGCTCTTCGTGACGTACGTGCGCGACTTCTCCGGGCGCTCCGCGCAGAGCTGGGCGGACGCCACGGCGCAGAAGAACGGCCTCGGTCAGAACGACGTCCTGCTGGCGGTGGCGACCGGGGCCCGGCAGTACGCCTATTCGGCCGACACCCAGTCCGGTTTCACGCAGCAGCAGCTCGACGACGTCGCCCGGACGGCCATCGAGCCCGCCCTGAAGCAGAACGACTGGGCGGGCGCCGCGATCGGCGCGGCCGACGGGTACGCCGCGGTGCTCGGCGGGCAGCCGGTCCCGGTACCGGCCATCACCCCCGGCGAGGCCGACCCGGGCGGGACGGGCGGGGAGAGCGGCGCGGGCGACTTCGTGCTGCCGGTGGTCGCCGTCGGCGCGGCCGGGGCGCTGGGCGCGTACGCGTACCGGCGCCGCAAGCGCGGCAAGGGCGGCGGCCGCGGTACGGAGACGACGCACACGGGCTGGGACGGCCGGAGGGCGGAACCGGAGCCGCTGCCGGCGCTCGACGCCCGGGCGAAGGCGCTGCTGGTCGCGACGGACGACGCGGTCCGCACCAGTACCGAGGAACTCGGCTTCGCCTCGGCGCAGTTCGGCGACGAGGCCGTCGGCACCTTCACGGAGGCCGTGGCGTACGCGAAGGACGAGCTGACGCACGCGTTCCGGCTGCGCCAGCAGCTCGACGACGCCTATCCGGAGGACGACGCGACGCGACGCCGGATGCTGGACGAGATCGTGTCCCGGTGCACGGAGGCGAACCGGCGCCTCGACGCCGAGTCGGAGGCCTTCGACCGGCTCCGGGACCTGGAGAAGAACGCCCCGCAGGCGGTGGAGACCGTCGAGGCGCACTTCCGGGAGCTGACCGGACGTACGACGACGGCGACGGCGACCGTGACGGCGTTGACCGGGCGGTACGCGGACTCGGCGGCGGCGCCGGTGGCCTCCAACCCGGAACAGGCCAAGGACCGGCTGCTGTTCGCGACGACCCACCTCGGCGAGGCCCGGGCGGCGCTGCACGACGGGGAGAACGGCAGGGCGGCCGTGCACGTACGGGCGGCCGAGGGCGCGGTGGACCAGGCGGCGACGCTGGTGGACGCGGTCGAGCGGCGGGCGCAGGAGCTCGCGGAGGCCGCGGGGAAGCTGCCGGGCGCGCTGACGGAGACGGAGACCGACCTCGCGGACGCCCGCGGGCTCCTCACGGGCACCACGGAGGGCACCTCGACGGCGGACCTGCGCGGCCGCATCGGCCGGGCGGAGGCCGTACTGGCGGACGTGCGCCAGGAGCAGGCGGCCGGACGGTACGACCCGATCGACGCCCTGCGCCGCGTGGAGGAGGCCGACGCGGCCCTCGACGACTCCCTGGCCGGGGCGCGGGAGCAGGAGACGGGCCGGCGGCGCGCGGCGGCCCTGCTGGACCAGGCCCTGCTGTCGGCCCGCAGCGCGATCGGCGCGGCGACGGACTACGTCACCACCAGCCGGGGCGCGGTCGGCAGTCAGGCCCGGACCCGGCTGGCGGAGGCACAGCGGCACCTGGAGCGCTCGGTGTCGCTGGCCGGGACCGACCCGGCGGGCGCGCTGTCGGAGGCCCAGCAGGCGGACTCCCTGGCCCGGCAGGCGCAGCAGCTGGCGGAACAGGACGTACGCGGCTACCAGAACCCGTACTCCGGCCCGCGCGCCGGCGGCGGCCGGGGCGGCGCCGTACTCGGCGGGATCATCCTCGGCGAGATCCTGCGGGGCGGCGGACGCGGCGGGGGCGGTTTCGGCGGCGGCTTCGGCGGCGGGGGCGGCTTCGGCGGAGGCGGGGGTGGCCGCGGCCCCGGTTCCTTCGGCGGCGGCGGCACGCGCGGCCGGATGGGCGGTGGCGGCCGTTTCTGACCGACGAGGCGGCCCGGCCGCACCCGACGTTCCCTCACCAGGAGAGACCCACATGAGCAAGCAGACCATCCTCGGCCGTGTCACCCAGCTCGCGAAGGCGAACATCAACGCGCTGCTGGACCAGGCGGAGGATCCGCAGAAGATGCTCGACCAGCTGATCCGCGACTACACGAACAACATCTCGGAGGCCGAGCAGGCGGTGGCCACGACCATCGGCAACCTGCGGATGCTGGAGGCGGACCACAAGGAGGACGTGGACGCGGCCGCCGAATGGGGCGGCAAGGCGCTGGCCGCCAGCCGGAAGGCGGACGAGCTGCGGGCGTCGGGTGCGGGTGACGCCGACAGCGCCGACAAGTTCGACAACCTCGCGAAGGTGGCCCTCGGCCGGCAGCTCCAGTCGGAGAAGGAGGCGAGGACGGCGGAGCCGACGATCGCCGCCCAGACGGAGGTCGTGGACAAGCTCAAGTCGGGCCTGGACTCGATGAAGAACAAGCTGACGGAGCTCCAGGCGAAGCGGGACGAGCTGGTGTCCCGGGCGAAGACGGCGCAGGCGCAGAACACGATGATGGACGCGGTGAAGAACATCGACGTCATGGACCCCACCAGCGACCTGAACCGATTCGAGGAGAAGGTCCGGCGGGAGGAGGCCATGGCGATGGGGAAGCAGGAACTGGCGGCGTCCTCGCTGGACGCGCAGTTCGAATCGCTGGAGGACCTGGGCAAGACCTCGGAGATCGAGGCCCGCCTGGCCGCGCTGAAGGCGGGCGGGGCGAGCGGGGCGGGCAGGGCGGCCTGAGGCCCGGCCCCGGGGGTGCGCCGGCCGCGACCGGCCGCGCACCCCCGGGCGCCGGCTACCCGTACATGCCGAGGAGCTGCTCCGCGGACAGTTCGGTGACGGCCTCTCCCACACCGCCCGGCATGGGCAGCGGGAGTTCGAACCAGACGGTCTTGCCCCGGTGGGTGCGCCGGGTGCCCCAGCCCGCGGAGAGCAGGCCGACCAGCTGGAGTCCGCGCCCGCCCTCGTCGGTGTCGCGGGCACGGCGGCGGCGCGGCTGGGCCAGGTTCGCGTCCCACACCTCGCACACCAGGGTCCGGTCCAGCAGCAGGCGCAGCCTGATCTCGCCCTCTCCGTACCGCAGGGCGTTCGTCACCAGCTCGCTGACCAGCAGTTCCGTGGTGTCGAGGAGTCCCTCCAGCCCCCAGGCCGGCAGCTTCGCCCGGGCCAGTTCCCGGGCGCGGCCCACCGAGCGGGCCTCGCGGGGCAGCTGCCAGTCGCCGACGGCGTCGACGGGCAGCCCCTGGACGCGGGCCATGAGCAGGGCGATGTCGTCCTCGCCGTGCCGGGTGTCCAGGGTGTTGAGGACGTGGTCGCAGACGTCCTCCAGCGGGCGCACCGGGTCCGCGAGGGCGTCGCGGAGTCCGCGCAGCCCCTCCTCCAGCGGGTGGTCGCGGGATTCGACCAGTCCGTCGGTGTACAGGGCCAGCAGCGCGCCCTCCGGCAGTTCCACCTCGACCTCCTCGAACGGCTCCCCGCCGACGCCGAGGGGCATCCCGGTCGGGATCTCCAGCAGCAGTCCGGGTCGGGGGGTGCCGCCCTCCTCCGCCGGTTCGACCAGCACGGGCGGCATGTGGCCCGCGTTGGCGATGGTGCAGCGTCGGGTGACCGGGTCGTAGACGGCGTACACGCAGGTGGCGAGGTACACCTCGGAGCGGTCGGCGTCCCGGGAGTGCAGGGCGGCCCGGGAGGCCTGCTGGGAGCCGCCGGGGGCGCCGAGGCCGCGCGCGACCTCGTCGAGGGCGGTGAGCACCTCGGCCGGTTCGAGGTCCAGCAGGGCCAGGGTGCGCACGGCGGTCCGCAGCTCGCCCATGGCGACGGCGGCCCGCAGTCCGCGGCCCATGACGTCGCCGACGACGAGCGCCGTGCGGTGCCCGGGGAGTTCGATGACGTCGAACCAGTCGCCGCCGACCTCGGTCGCCGCGTTCCCCGGCAGGTAGCGGCAGGCGATGTCGAGTCCGGCGGCTTCCGGGTCGCCGGGGGGAAGCAGGCTGCGTTGCAGTATCAGTGCCCTTTCGTGCTCCCGCCGGTAGAGGCGGGCGTTGTCGATGCAGACGGCGGCCCGTGCGGCCAGTTCCACGGCGACGGCCCGGTCCCGTTCCCCGAAGGGCTCGCTGCCCTTGGTTCGGGAGAACTGGGCGAGGCCCACCACCGTGTCGTGGGCGACCATCGGCACGATCAGCGTGGACTGCACCAGGTCGTCCGGTCCGGCGGCCGGGGCGAGCCGGGGCCGTGCCGTGCGCAGGGCCAGCGCGCCCGGCGAGGCGGCCGGATAGCGGTGGATCTCCCCTACGGAGACCAGCGCGCCGGGCCCCGACAGCGGGGCGTCCGACACGGCCGAGGCGAAGGCCACCCGGCGCAGCGGGGCGGACGGCGCCCGCCCGGCGCCCTGGCCGGGCAGGGAGGGCACCCCGGGGCCCTGCGGGCGTGCGGGCCGGTCGTCGTCGCCGAGCAGCAGCCCCTGGTAGAGGTCGACGGCGGCCAGGTCGCAGAAGCCGGGGACGGTGACGTCGAGGAGTTCCCGGGCGGTGGTCTCCAGGTCGAGGGAGTTCCCGATCCGGTGCCCGGCCTCGTTGAGGAGGGCGAGGTTGCGGCGCACCCCGGCGGCCTCGCGGGCGGCGAGGTGGCGGCGGGTGACGTCGGTGCCGAGGCCGGCGATGCCGATGGGCAGGCCGGTGCCGCCGTGGACCCGGTAGAGGTTGATGGACCAGTGCCGCTTCTCGCGGCTGCCCGGGGCCGCGCCGGTGATCCGCAGGTCGGTGACGGATTCGCCGGTCTCCAGGACCCGGCGCAGGGCTTCGGCCATCCGGTCGGCCTCGTGGGGCGGCAGGTAGTCGTGCACGGTGCGGCCGCGGTGCTCCTCCACGGCGCCGCCGAAGACGGTGGCGAAGCGGCGGTTCGCGCGCTGCACGGTGAAGTCCGTACCAAAGAGCAGGAAGCCGAAAGGAGATTGGCCGAATATCGCCTGCGAGGCGGCAAGATCGGATTCGATCCGCCGCAGCGCGCGGACGTCGACGACGACGCACAGCGCGGCCCGCTCGGCGGTCTCGGTCAGGGTCGGCATCACGTAGATCTCGGCCACGCCGTGCGCGCCGTCCCCGTCCGGGATCCGGAAGGGGATCAGGCCCGTCCACTCCTTGCCGTCGAGGATCTCCGCGACCTTGCGGTGCCCGTCGGCCCGCAGCTCGGGCGGCATGAAGGCCTCGACCGGATCGCGCCCGACCGCCTGGGCGGCGGTGAGCCCGAACAGTTCCTCGGCGCGCAGGCTCCATTGGTCGACGAGCCCGTCCGGACCGATCGAGAACGACGCGACCTTTATGTAGTCATATATCGAGCCAGGCGGGCTGCTGTGCCACAAGGAGTCGTGCCATGTCTCCCTGGGCACTCGGGCCTGATGTGCCTGCGCAGGTATCTCGCTCACGCGACCGTCCCCTCCAGCTCACCGCAACCGGACCGGCCATGGACCGAAGTATTCAGCACCACGGCCCCGGACGGCACGGCGTTCACGATCACAAAAAGGTCCCGTTGTTTTCGAGCCACGTCCGGTGATCGTCGGCCACCCTTCACCTTGTTACTCACCAGGAAGAGCCAACTCGAACCACACAGTCTTGCCCGATTTCCCGTGCCGGGTTCCCCAGCGCTGTGCGGAGACCGCCACGAGGTGCAGTCCCCGGCCCCCCTCGTCGTCCGGTTGCGCGACCCGCTCGCGGGGCGGATCCGGAAGCGGATCGGAAACTTCCACGAGCAGCGCGTCGGCGCCGGGCTGGTCCCCGGCGGCCGGTTTGCGCCGTACCAGACGGACCCCGATGGGGCCGGAGGCGTAGCGCAGGGAGTTGGTCACCAGCTCACTGACCAGCAGGACGGTCACGTCGCCGACGGAGTCCAGGCCCCAGGAGCGCAGGGTGCCGCGCACGGCGTGGCGGGCGGTGCGGACGGCACCGGGTTCGGCGGGGAAGGCCCATTCGGCACGTTCACCGTCTGCGTCGATCACGCCGATCACTTCCCGGGCCAGCAGCGACCCCAGTCCGGTTCGTCGGTGACGAAAGGGGGACGAGATAGGGATTAATAGCGACATACCCGATATTCGGGGCGTCGTACCACTCGATCCCCCACGCACCGGCGCACTGTGGCGCAGACGGCCTACAGCGGGAGCCTCACGCGCCCCGGTGCGCCCCGTCGTGCGGCTCCGGTGGCGTCGCGGCGCGCAGTCGGCGCCCGGCCTCGGCGACGGCGGGCCGGTCCTGGTCGAGCCAGTCGACGGAGTCGAGCTCCCCGGGCCCCAGCCAGCGCAGCTCGTCGTGGTCCTCCAGCGGTGCGGGCTCCCCCGACACCAGCCGGGCCGTCCACACGTGCAGCACGAGACCGGGCTTCAGCGGCCACTCCCCCGGGATGCGCTCCAGCGCCTCGGTCTCGACGCCGAGCTCCTCGCGCAGTTCGCGCACCAGCGCCTCGGGGACGGATTCGCCGGGCTCGGCCTTCCCGCCGGGCAGTTCCCACCGGCCGGCCAGCTCGGGAGGCGCACTGCGCCGGGCGGCGAGCAGGCGCCCGTCATGACAAAGGGCTCCGCCCACGACCACGCGTTCAGTCATGGGCGGAGCCTATGCCAGTGCTGCCGGCGTTCCGGCGGCCCGGTCTCCGCCGCCCGGCCGCCCGGCCTAGTTCGTCGTGGCCGTCTGGCTGCCCTGTCCGATCCGCTCGACCCAGTAGAGCTGCTTGTGTCCCCGGTCGTCGAGGCTGTCGACCACCTTCTGGGCCTCGGCCCGGGTGGGGTACCGGCCCACCCGGTAGCGGTTGCCGTTGTCGTCCTGACGTATGACCAGCCATGGGAGCAGGGCACCGCTGTCGTTCATCGCGCTTCACCCTCCGCCGATGTACCTGCCCAGGAAACCGCATTGCGCATATGCCCGAGCTTACGCCCGACCTTTACTGAGCGGATACGGTTTTTCACGAAGAGGTACCTAGGGGGCGTACGCATCCGGCCAGGCGTACGAACGGGCCGCGTACGCCGGTTCAGACCCGGCGTACGGAGGGCATCGGCAGGATCACCGCCCCGGCCTCCGGCGCCTTGCGGCAGACGTCGCCGCAGGTGGCGTCGAGGGAGCAGCACAGCGAGCAGATCGGTCCGGCCTGGGCCGGGCAGTCGGCGATGTCCGGGAGCTCGTACGCGGTCTCGCACACCGAGCAGGTGTGCGTGGCGGTGACGTCCGCGACCTCCACGCCGGGGCCGTTCACGGTGTTCGGCCTGGCCAGGTAGTACTTCCCGCGGGTCGCCCAGGCGATCAACGGGCACAGGAGGAGTGCGAGTCCGGCCGCGATGAAGGTGGAGAAGGCCTCGGCGTACGTCCCGAAGAGTCCGAAGAAGGCGAGGATCGACACCGTGGAGGCGATCACCATCGCGCCGAAACCCGCCGGGTTGACGGCGTGGAGGTAGGCCCGCTTGAACTCGATGTACGGCGGGCTCAGTCCGAGCCGCTTGTTGATCACGAGGTCGGCGGCCACGGCGGCGATCCAGGCGATGCCGACGTTGGAGTAGAAGCCCAGCAGCTTGCCGAGCATCGCGAACATGTTCAGCTCCATCAGCGTCAGCGCGATGCCGAGGTTGAGGAAGATGTACCAGACCCGGCCGGGGTGGCGGTGGGTGATGCGGGAGAAGAAGTTGGACCAGGAGAGCGAGCCGCTGTAGGCGTTGGTGACGTTGATCTTGATCTGGGAGACGATCACGAACAGCGCGGCGGCGGGCAGCGCGAACCCGCCGAGCCAGGGGCGCAGCGCCTCGATCTGAGGGGCGATCGGCTCCAGGGCGTGGGTCTTGCCGACCGCCTCCAGTGCGACGAACGCGAGGAAGGCGCCGCCGAGCTGCTTGGCGGCGCCGATGACCACCCAGCCGGGGCCCGCCGCGAGCACGGCGAGGTTCCACCGGCGGCTGTTGGCGGTGGTTCTGGCGGGCATGAAGCGCAGGTAGTCGGCCTGCTCGCCGATCTGCGCGATGAGCGAGAGGGCGATGCCGGTCCCGAAGCCGAAGCCGATCCAGGAGAAGCCCGGGCCGGCTCCTTCCGTACCGCCGAAGTGGGTGAAGGCGCCCCAGCTGCCGGGGGCCTCGAAGGCGAGCACCAGGAAGGGCAGCGCCAGCCCGACGAGCCAGACCGGCTGGGTCCAGGCCTGCACCTTCGCGAGGGCGCCCATGCCGCGGAAGACGACCGGGATCACGATGAGGGTGGTGACCAGGTAGCCGATCTCGACCGGCAGGCCGAAGGCCTGGTGCATGGCCTGGGCCATGATCGAGCCTTCGAGGGCGAAGAAGATGAAGGTGAAGGAGGCGTAGATGAGCGAGGTCAGGGTCGACCCGAAGTACCCGAAGCCGGCGCCGCGCGTCACCAGGTCCATGTCCAGCCCGTACGTCGCGCACGCGCGCGCGATGGGGATGCCGGTCAGGAAGATGACGGCCGCGGCGGCCAGGATCGCGGCGGCGCCGCTGGTGAAGCCGTAGGCGAAGACGATGGACGCGCCGATCGCGAAGTCGGCGAGGTAGGCGATCCCGCCGAGGGCGGTGCCGGCGACGGTGCCGGGTCCCCACCGGCGGAACGCGTGCGGGGCGTACCTCAGCGAATAGTCCTCGCGGCTCTCGTCGGCGGCGAGCTTGGCGTAGCTGCGGGCCGGCGGCGCGGGAGCGGGGGTGGTGGCGGTGTCGGTCATGGCGCCCGACGGTAGGGCCGCCACGTGACGGCCCGTCACTCCCCGGCGTTGCCCGGGCGTAACGCCCGCCCGCCCCGCGTCACCGCGGTGTGAACTCCCCCGCGACCCCCCGTCCGCTCAGCGGTACCCGGCCCCGGCCGCGTCGGCCCGGGGCGCGGGCCCCCGGGGACACCGCCGGGCCGGGCGGGGCGGGGTCACTTCACCGGCAGGTGGTACGCGAGGCGGTAGCGGTCGGCCGGGACGACGACGTCGGCCGTTTCCACCGCCCGTCCGGAGGCGAAGTAGGTGCGGCTCACCACGAGGACCACGTGCCCCGGGACCCCGCCGAGCGACATGATCTCCTCGGCCAGCCCCGGTCTCGCGCCGACCTCCTCGACCACGTTGTCCACGACGACGTCGATGGCGGCCATCCGGTCGACCACCCCGGAGCCGCCGAGCGGCCCTTCCTCCGGCAGCATCACCGGGGTCCGGCCGGTCACGGCGAGGGGCTCCCAGGAGGTGGAGAGCATCATCGCCTCTCCCGCGTCGCGGAAGACGTACCGCGTGCGCATGACCCGGTCCCCCGGTTCGATGCCGAGCCGCTTCGCGATCTCGGTCGGCGCCTCCGCCTGTTCGCTGTTCGACTCCCACGTGCCGCGCGCGCCCGTCTCCGCCTGCTCCTGCCGGAACGGCGTCGACGAGCCGCCCGTGCGGTAGCCGGAGCGCGCGACCCTGCGCGGTACGGGCTGCTCGCGCACGTACGTGCCGGAGCCGGAGCGGCCCTCGACCAGCCCCTCCGCCATGAGGACCTTGCGGGCCTCCAGCGCCACCGTGTCGGAGACCCCGTACTCCTCGCGGATCCGGGCCTGTGAAGGCAGCCGGGCGTGCGGGGGCAGGGACCCATCGACGATCTTCCGTCGCAGATCCCCGGCGACGCGCAGATAGGCCGGCTGCTCACCGAAAGTCACTGGCCACTCCCATCAGGTTGACAGACAGCTACACCCTGGCAACCGACGGTTGTGCAGCGCAAGCACGGGCCAGAGTTTCACCCGAAGTGATGAAGGCAGGTCACTCAAACCCGTTACCGCGCGTTACCCACAAGGCCTCAGACGGATTCCGCCGAGGGTCCGCCCCCGGAATCCTCGCCCGCATCCCCCGGGTAGTCCTCCAGCCACTCCGGAACCACGGTCGCCAAACCGTAGGCGCCACGCAGCGCCTGTTCGGTATCGACCGATATCGCCGCCAGTGCCCCGTCCCACGCGGCCTGGAACTCGGCCGGCTTCGTCGCCCGCGCGGCCCGCTGCCACGCCTTGCGCGCCGCCTCGACCTCCTTCAGCTGCGCGGCCGCCGCCGGACCCGTCCCCGGGCGGCGCGTCACGTCCCGGAGCATCCGCTCCTCCGCGCCCAGCGACTCCTCGACCTCCCGCGCCCACGCCCGGTACTCGGGCAGGGCGTCGGCGACCTCGGCGTCCGGTCCGCGCCCCAGCGCCTGGTCCGCGGCGTTCAGCGCGCGCAGCAGGGTGACCTGTTCGGGCGTCAGCATCCCCTCGTCCCGGCGCAGGCTCCCCTCGTGCTCCTCCTCGGAGGTTCCGATCACGCAGATCAGACGCCGGTCGCCCGCCCGCCAGGACTCGCGCGAGGGCGCGAAGTAGAACATCTCCGCGTACCCGGGCAGCGCCCACGTGTCCATCGCGTACGCGTCCTGCGCCTTCCAGCACATGTCCGTGACGGACCGCTGGAGCTCCTGCGTGCCCGGGAAGGAGTCCGTGCCGAGCAGGGTCGCGGAGGTCACCTCGGCGTCGTGGACCGAGGCGCAGCCGATCCGGTAGACCAGGGGGTCCTCGTCGAGGAGGTCGCCGCCGGGGACGTTGAAGCACTCCCCCGCCCGGAGTTCCTCCATGACGGTCAGCTCGCCCTCGGTCACCTCGGGGGAGCGGGACGGGCCCAGCCGGTCGAGGAACTCCCTGCCGTACGCCCCGGCGCCGGCCACGACGGCGGCGGTCATCACCACGGAGACCACCAGGCCCACGACCGCCAGGGCCTTGCCGCGCTCCCCCTTGCGCGCGATCTGCACCAGCGCCACTCCGGCGAAGACGATGCCCAGCGGCGGGAAGCAGAGCAGCCCGACCAGCAGGGAGGCCAGGGCGAACCCGTTGAGCACGGGCGGCAGCGCCCGGGCGGGCGGCCCCCACGGCGGCTGCGGGGACGGCGGAGGCCAGTGGTGGCCGGGGCCGGCGGGAGGCCGCGGCGGGGGCGGGGTGCTCACGGGGTGAGGTGCTCCATCACGGGGGGCGCGAACGAATGCGCGAATAGTACGCAGCGGGGGCGACCGAGTCCTCGGTCGCCCCCGCGTTCATCGCGCGATCCAGCCTGCTATCGCGCCCCTTGCCTCCCGGTCTCCCGGGGGGTCGTCAGAACTGCAGCGCCCACGAGTCGATCTTGCCGACGTCGGCGTTCGCGAGGTCGGCGACCCGCAGCTTCCAGACTCCGTTGGCGACCTCGGAGGAGGCGTTCACGGTGAAGGTCTGGACGATGTTGTCCGCGCTGCCGCCGGTGCGGTTGCGCAGGTTGTAGACGGTTCCGTCGGGCGCGACCAGGTCGACCTTGAGGTCACCGACGTAGGTGTGCTTGATGTCGACCGGCACGCTCAGCGTGGCCGGGGCGTTGCCGGAGATCCCGCTGACGGTGACCGGCGACTCGACGGTGGCGTTGTCGTTGATCGCGTAGTCGTTCAGGTTCTCGAAGCGGGTGCCCGGGTTCGGCGGGGTGGTGCCCCCGCCCACGTTCAGCAGCCGGTTCGGGGAACCGGAACCGGGACCGGTCACCACGTTCGGGGTGGCCGCGGCGACCAGGCCCGCGGAGACCTGGGCCGGGGTGCTGGCCGGGTTCTGCGAGAGGTAGACCGCGGCCGCGCCCGCCACGTGCGGGGAGGCCATCGACGTGCCCGAGATGGTGTTCGTGGCGGTGTCGCCGGTGCCCCACGTCGAGGTGATGTTGGAGCCCGGCGCGAAGATGTCCAGGATGCTGCCGTAGTTGGAGAAGCTGGACTTGGCGTCGGTGTTGGTGGTGGAGCCGACGGTGATGGCCTCCGCGACGCGCGCCGGCGACTTGGTGCTGGCGTCGGTCGACTCGTTGCCCGCCGCGACGGCGTAGGTGATTCCGGCGGCTATGGAGTTGCGTACGGCGGTGTCGAGCGCGGGGTCCGCCCCGCCGCCGAGCGACATGTTGGCCACGGCCGGCTTGACGGCGTTGCGCGTCACCCAGTCGATGCCGGCGACGACCTGGGCCGTGGTGCCGGAGCCCTGGTTGTTGAGCACGCGGACGCCGACGATCTTGGCCTTCTTGGCGACGCCGTGCGCCGTGCCGCCGACGGTGCCCGCGACGTGGGTGCCGTGGCCGTGGCCGTCCTGGGCGGTGTTGTCGTTGTCGATGGCGTCGTAGCCGTAGGAGGCGCGGCCGCCGAAGTCCTGGTGCGTGATGCGGACGCCGGTGTCGATGATGTAGGCGGTGACGCCCTCACCGGCCTTGTCCGGGTACGTGTAGCTGTTGTCCAGCGGGAGCGAGCGCTGGTCGATGCGGTCCAGGCCCCAGGACGGCGGGTTGGGCTGGGTGGCGTCGACCGTGAAGAGGCGGTTCTGCACGACCGACTTGACGGCGGGGTCGCCGGCGAGCTTTCTGGCCTGCGCCTCGGAGACCTCGACGGAGTAGCCGTTGAGGGCGGCGCTGTAGGTCCGGTCGATCTTCGCGCCGTACCGCTTGGCCACGGCCTTGCCGCTGTCCGCGGTGGAGCGGGCGGCGGAGTCGTTCAGGGTCACGATGTAGCTGCCCGGGATCGCTCCCTCGGCGCCTGCGTTCTGGATGACGCCCAGTGCGCCGTGGTCGGCCGCCGAGGCGGGTAAGGCGGCGGCCGCGCCGAGCGCGAGGGCCACGACGGCGGTCGCGCTGATGCCGGCGATTTTCCGGCGGGTGTGACGCATCACGGA
This sequence comes from Streptomyces sp. NPDC006512, assembly GCF_040611935.1. Taxonomy (NCBI): domain Bacteria; kingdom Bacillati; phylum Actinomycetota; class Actinomycetes; order Kitasatosporales; family Streptomycetaceae; genus Streptomyces; species Streptomyces sp. NPDC006512. Next base: position 40,475 of record NZ_JBEXPG010000006.1, read on the forward strand.
CATGTGAGGGTTCCTCCTCATAGGTGGTGCGCTGCGGGGGGTGTGCGACGGCGCACGAAGGCACCAAAAGGCATGCTCATGACAATGAGCGGTGCCCAACAGGTCGTCGCTCCCGAAAGGTTGACCCACCTGTGCGGCATCCGACAAGAGGACAACGGACGCGTAACATCCGTGCCATACAACGGCCATGATTGAGCAAAGGCGTTCCGCACATGACGCACGCACTCCCTGGTTACCTCTGCCCCGAGGACGGCACGCGCGCGGACGTGCGGACCGCCCCGTGGTGCTGTCCGGTCTGCGGTGGCCCCTGGGACCTCGACTTCGCACCTGATCCGGCCACCGCCCTGGAACCGTCCGCGGGACCCCACTCCCTGTGGCGTTTCGCGGCCGCACTGCCCCTGCCGGGGGCATTCTCGGTGACGCTGTCCGAAGGGCACACCCCGCTGGTGCCGCTGGCGGAGCGCGTTCACGCCAAACTCGACTTCCTGATGCCGACGCTGTCGTTCAAGGACCGGGGCGCGGTGATGCTCGCCGAGGTGGCCCGGCGGCTGGCCCCGGAGCGGGTGGTCGCGGACAGCAGCGGCAACGCCGGAACCTCCGTCGCGGCGTACTGCGCGCGGGCCGGACTGAATTGTGAAGTTTTCGTGCCCGAGGGCACTTCGGAGAAGAAGACCGGGCAGATGCGGGCCCACGGGGCCGCCGTACGGATCGTGCCGGGCGGCCGCGAGGCCGCCGCCACGGCCGCCCGGGCCGCCGCCGACGAACCCGGCGTCTTCTACGCGAGCCACGTCTTCAACCCGTACTTCCTCCAGGGCACGAAGACGTACGTGTACGAGGTCTGGGAGGCCATGGCCGGACGGCTGCCCGAGGTACTGGTCGTCCCGGTCGGCAACGGCACGCTGCTGCTCGGCGCCGCGCTGGCGGTGGAGGAGCTGGCCCGGCGCGGGGTGCGGCCGCCCGCGCTGATCGCGGTGCAGTCGGCGGCGGTGGCCCCGCTGGCCTCCGCGTTCGCGGCGGGCGCCGAGGACGCGGGGCCGGTGCCCCAGCTGCCGACCCTGGCCGAGGGAATCGCGATCCCGGCCCCGCCGCGGGCCCGGCAGATCCTGGCGGCGGTACGGAAGTCCGGCGGCACCTTCCTGACCGTCCCCGACGACCGGCTGCGCGAGGCCCAGCGGGACCTCGCCCGGCGCGGCCTCTTCGTCGAGCCGACCGCCGCGGCCTGCTGGGCGGCGGTGCGCCCCGGCGCCCCCGGCGACCCCCTCCAGGGCCGCACCGCGGTCCTCCCCCTGTGCGGCGCGGGCGCGAAGACGGGCCTGGCCACGTAACCCCTGCCGGGGCGGCACCGGGGAGAGGGTCTCCGGCCGGGGCACGCGCGGACAGACGGCCCAGGCGGGCGGGCGGGCGGCCCGGCGGCCCGAGCAGAGGGCCGGGCGGGTCGGCGGGTCGGGCAAGAGCCCGGGCGGGGGACCCCGGTGGACGGTCCGCACCAGCGGCGCCGGCGGGGGCCAGGTGACATGGTGTCGGAAATTCGCCAGCCCCGGGCGGGGCGGTCTGATGGACTGCACCCATGACCGACTCCCGTGACCTCGCCGCCCGCGCCGCCGCCTTCGCCGCGCTGCACACCCCCGCCTCCCCGCTCGCCCTCGCCAACGCATGGGACGTCGCCAGCGCCCGCGTCGTCGAGGCCGCCGGCTCCCGCGCCGTGGCCACCACGAGCGCGGGCGTGGCCTGGTCCCTCGGTTCCCCCGACGGCGACGCCCTCGCCCGCGACCGCGCCCTCGACCTGATCGCCCGCGTGGCCGGCGCCGTGTCCGTCCCCGTGACCGCCGACATCGAGGGCGGCTTCGGAGCCGACGCCGCCGCCGTCGGCGAGACCGTCACCGGGGTCCTCGCCGCCGGCGCGGTCGGCGTCAACATCGAGGACGGCAACCGCGCCCCCGCCGACCACGCGGAGCGCCTCGCCGCGGCCCGCGCCGCCGCCGATGCCGCCGGGGTCCCGCTCTTCGTCAACGCCCGCATCGACACCTACCTCTTCGGCCTCGGCGCGCCCGAGACCCGGCTCGACGAGACCCTGGCCCGCGCCGCCGCGTACCTCGAAGCCGGGGCCTCCGGCATCTTCGTGCCCGGCGTGGTCGACCCGGCCACCGTCGCCGAACTCGCCAAGGGCATCGACGCCCCGCTCAACGTCCTCGTCGGCCCCGCCGCGCCGTCCGTGGCCGAGCTCGGCGCCCTCGGGGTGGCGCGGGTCAGCCTCGGGTCCTGGGTCGCGGAGGCCGCGTACGCCCTGGTCCGCCGCGCCACCGAGGAGCTGCTGGCCGGCGGCACGTACGGTCCGCTCGCGGACGCCCTCCCGTACGGCGAGCTGAACGGCCTGCTCAAGGGCTGAGAAATCCAGAAGCCTGCAAGGGCCAACGACCCTAGGATCCGGACATGCGCACCTCAACCCCGGTCGAGAGCGGCCCCGCCGCGCCCCCGCACCGCAAGATCACCGGCGCCGTCTGGACCGCGCTCGCCCTCGTGTACGTGGTCTGGGGCTCGACCTACCTCGGCATCCGGATCGTCGTCGAGACCATGCCGCCGTTCCTCTCGGCCGGGGCCCGCTTCATCACCGCCGGCCTGGTGCTGACCGGGATCGTCGCCTGGCGGTTCGGGCCGGCCGCCCTCAAGGCCACCGGCGCGCAGGTCCGCTCGGCGGTCCTGGTCGGCCTGCTGCTGATCCTGGGCGGCAACGGCCTGGTGGTGCTGGCCGAGACCAGCGTGCCGTCCGGGCTGGCCGCCCTGCTGGTGGCGAGCGTGCCGATGTGGGTGGTCCTGCTGCGGACGGCCACCGGGGACCGGCCGCCGGCGCGGACCCTGGGCGGCGTACTGGTCGGTCTCGCCGGGCTGGCGGTGCTGACCGGTCCCGGGCTCACCGGCGCCGTCCGGCTGTCGGGCGTCCTGCTGGTCGTCGTGGCGGCGGTGCTGTGGTCCCTGGGCTCGTTCTCCGCGTCGAAGCTGCCGCTGCCGGGCAACCCCTTCACGGGCAGCGCCTACCAGATGCTCGCGGGCGGGGTCGGCGGGGTCGTCGTCGGCCTGCTGCGCGGCGAACAGCGCGGCCTGGATCCCGGCTCCTTCTCCACCGCCTCCTGGCTGGCGCTGGCCTACCTCGTGCTGATCGGGTCGGTGGTCGGTTTCACCGCGTACGCGTGGCTGCTCCAGGCGGCGCCGCTGTCGCTGGTGTCCACGTACGCGTACGTCAATCCGGTCGTCGCCGTCGCGCTCGGGGCGCTGATCCTCGACGAGGCGCTGACCTGGCCGATCCTGCTCGGCGGCGGCATCGTGGTGGCGGCGGTCGGCGTGATCGTCAGCACGGAGCGCAAGAAGTAGCGGCGGGCGCCGGGGACGGCGGGGCTCAGCCCCGGGCCGCCCGCTCGTAGAGGGCCTTGGCGCGCTCGTCGTACAGCGCGGCCGTGGAGTCCACGTCCGTGTCGCCGCCGCTGAGCACCCCGATCAGCCGGCCGGGCTGGCCCGTGCCGCCCCGGTCGGCGATCCAGGGGCTGCCGCTGGTGCCCGTCCAGAAGCCCGAGCAGCTGATGTACAGCATGTCGGGGTCCTCGTCGTCGTGGCGGGTCTGGGTGGTGCAGGAGACCGGCTTGTTCTGCGGGTTGTGCTCGGACTCCGGGTAGCCGACGACGGTCACCTCGCGTTCGTACCCGGAGGTCCAGTCGGGCTTCGGCGCCTCGCCGCCGCCGACCCGTTCCTGCACGCTGCGGCCGTCCTCGTCCGGTTCGACGGTGAGGAAGGCGAAGTCGGCGGTGTCCTCGCCCCACTTCGTCCAGCGCTCGTCCACGTGGATCGAGCGGACCTTCCACACGCCGAGCGGCTGGGTGCCGGCGCCCTCGCCCGAGAAGGCGGGGGCGAAGGCGAGCTCGCCGATGGCGAGGCCGTCGTGCGCGACCTCGCCCGGCTGACCGTCCTCACCGGCCGGGGCCACGCAGTGCGCGGCGGTGGCGACGACGTTGCCCTCGGGGCTGTCGACCACGCTCGCCGTGCACCAGTGCTCCCCGCCCGCCATGAGCACGCCGACGGTGGGGAACGGATGCACCGCCCGGTCCTCGGACGCCTTGAGGAGCACGAGTCCCGCCACCGCCGCGATCCCCGCGGCGGCGGCCGCCGAAGCGCCCCTCAGCACCGGGCTCAGGGCACGGCGGGGTCGGGGGTCGGCGCTTGCAACACCTTGCTGATCCACGCCAGCGAACCCTCCCTCATGCCGCGTACGTACGACTTTCCGTTGTGCTCACCATCCTGGATCACCTGGAGCCGGGTGTGCACGGGGCCCTTCCCGTACTCCTTCATGAACTTCTCGGCGAGGTCCCGGCCGCTCTCCTTGGTGCCGATCTGGAAGTTGACGTAGACGTCCGGGCCGCCCGCCCTGATCAGCTTCTCGGCGAGCTTCTCGGGGTTGTTCTCGTCCATGGCCTGCCGGTTCCCCTTCCACAGCGGGGAGTCCGGGACGATGTCGACGCCGCTCGCGATGGCCGCCTTGAAGCGTTCGGGGTGCTTCAGGACGTGCTTGAAGGCACCGAAGCCGCCCGAGGAGGAGCCCATGAAGGCCCAGCCGTCGCGGGAGGTGAAGGTGCGGAAATTGGCCTTCGTGAAATCCGGGACGTCATCGGCCATCCAGGTGCCCATCTTCGGCTGGCCGGGGATGTCCGAGCCGTCGAAGTGGTGCTTGGTGTCGGCGTTGATCACTGGCATGACGAGGATGAAGGGCAGGCTGGTGCCGTCCTTGACCCCGTCGATCACGGCCTGCTGGAGGCCGAGGCCGGGCCCGGTGCCCCAGTAGTTCTTGGGGTAGCCGCGGCCTCCGGGCAGGGAGATCAGCACCGGGAAGCCGCTCTTGGCGTACCGCGGCTCGTCGTACTCCTTCGGCACCCACACCCACACGTCACCGGTGAAACCGGACTTCGCCCCGGTCAGCGTGGTCATCGCGATCTGCGTGCCGTCCGGCAGCCGGCTGGCGCGCGTGAACTCGGCCTTCGGGCCGGTGGGCATGAGCACCCCCGGCCGGATGTCCTCGGCCGCCGCCGACTCCTGGATCTTCCCGAAGGACACCGGATCCCCTATGTCCGAGAAGAGGCCCGCCTTGTAGGCCGCCGCGCCGCCCCCGGCGGCGAGGACGAAGACGAGTCCGCCGATCAGGAGCGGACGCAGGCGCTTCGGGCGACGGTGGCCCCCGGTCGCGGGGCCTTCGTCGCCTTGCTGGTCATGCTGCACGGATTGTTCCCGTTCCTTCTCCGGCGCCCTGGTTGGGCGCGAGTCGGACCGATAGGTCCCCCTTACACACCTGACAGAGGTGTGAACGACCGTATGGGTTGCCTGGGACCGGGGCGACGTGGCGAGGGCCACGTGGCCCCGGGCGGGAACGGGGCGGGAACGGGGGCGGGACGGTCCGGCCGGGCCGGGTCCCGGATCAGCCCGCGTCGGGCTTCGGAGCCTTCAGCACCTTGCTGACCTCCTGCAAGGCGCTCTCCTTCATGCCGCGGACGTAGTCCCAGCCGTTGTGGTCGCCGCCCACGATCTCGTGGATGGTGACCTTGACGGGCCCCTTGCCGAACTGCTGCTGGAACTTGTCCAGGCGGGCGCGGCCGCCCTCCTTGGTCCCGTACTGGAAGGCGACGAGGACCTCGGGGCCCTTGGTGTCGATCAGCTTCTGGGCCAGCTTCTCCGGATTGTTGGCGTCCATCTCCGCCTGGTGGCCCTTCCACAGCGGGGAGTCCGGGACGATCTCGCCGCCGTTGGCGATCACGGCCTTGAACTTGTCCGGATGCTGCATGACGTGCTTGAGGCCGACGAAGGCGCCGGAGGAGTTGCCCATGAAGGCCCAGCCGTCGCGGGACTTGTACGTACGGAAGTTCGCGCGGGCGAAGTCCGGCACGTCCTCGGCCATCCAGGTGCCCATCTTGGCCTGGCCGGGTATGTCGGAGCCGTCGTAGTAGTACTTGGCGTCCGGGTTCAGGACGGGCATGACCAGGATGAACGGCAGGCTGGTGCCGGCCTTGACGCCTTCGCTGACGGCCTTCTGGAGGCCCAGGCTGCGGTCGGACCAGTAGTTCGCCGGGTAGCCGTTGCCGCCGGGGAGCGCGATGAGGACCGGGAAGGCGCTCTTGGCGTACTTGGGGTCGTCGTACTCCTTGGGGGCCCACACCCAGACGTCCCCCTCGAAGCCCGACTTGGCGCCGGTCAGCCGGGTCTTGGCGATGACCGTGCCGTCGTCGAGCTTGGCGGTCTGCTTGAAGGCGGACTTCGGTCCGGAGGGCATGAGCACGTCCGGGTCGCCGCTCGGAGTGGGCGTGGCCGCGGTCTCCGGGGACTTCTTCTTGGCCCCGGTGTCGGCGGCGGGCGCCGGGTTCTTGCCGAAGCTGACGGCCTCCCCGTTCCCGGAGAACCACTCGTACTTCCAGGCGGCGAAGCCACCGCCGCCGGCGAGCAGCGCGCAGGCGACGCCCGCGCTGATCCACACCGCGCGCCGGGACCGCCTGGGCGCGCGCCCGGGCTCGCGGCTGGACGGCTGCTGCGGGTACTGGTGCACGGACTTCGCTCCGAACGGTCATGCCTGTCCCGGGCGGGACAGAACGGCTGGACATCCCCTTAGTCCTGATGGGCGAACGCCCCGGGGAGTTCCAAAACACGGCAAAAACTTGCGCTGAACCTCTGGTGCCGGCCCGGACGCCTCCCGGACGCCCACGCGGACCGCCCCCGGGCGCCCCGCGGCCGCGGGCGGTCACTTCAGGGCGTCGAGCACCTCCGCGCAGCGCCCCAGCAGCTCGATGAGCCGCTCCCGTTCCTCCGCGGAGAAGGCGGCGGCGAGCGCCCGCTCGACGCGTACGGCGCCGGCGTCGGCCTGCTCCATCACGGCCCGGCCCTCCTCGGTGAGGCGGGTCTCCAGGACGTTGCGGTGCCACTCGTGCGGCGTCCGTTCGATGAGCCCGCGCTCCTGGAGGTTCTTCAGCACGGTGTTCATGGTCGGCGGGGTGACCCCGCAGAGCCGGGAGAGGGCAGCCGCCGAAATGCCCGGCTTCTCGCCGAGCCAGAGCAGGGCGGCGTACTGCGGAACCGTTACTGCGGCCGGTTTGCAGGCGGTGTTCTTCGCCGCGAGGAGCGCCTGCTCGGCGCGCTTGATGTGCGAGCCGATGCGCTCCTCGGCGGGCATGGAGGTCATGCGGGCATCCTACGACCCTTGCCAATCATTAGAGCTCTAACTACTCTTCGCCTACACCTGATCGAAAGGGAACACCCATGCCGAAGCTGTCGAAGCTCCTGCCCCTCACCCTGACGCTGACCGCGGCGGCACTGTCGCTGGGCGCCGCACAGCCCGGCACGGACGCCCGCGTCGCGACCGCCTTCACGCTGCCCGGCGCGAAGGTCTACCCCGAGGGCATAGCCGCCGACGCCCGTACCGGCACGGTCTACGTGGGCTCGTACGCGGACGGCACCGTCTACCGCGCCCGCCCCGGCGCCCGTACGGCCGAGGTCTTCCTGCCGGCCGGCGCCGACGGCCGCACCACCGCGAACGGCCTGCGCGTCGACGCCCGGGGCCGCCTGTGGGTCACCGACTCCACCAAGGGCGTCACGGTGTACGACACCCGGACCGGCTCCCGCCTGGCCCGGTTCGAGATCCCGGGCGACGCCCCGCGCTTCGTCAACGACCTGACCGTCACCCCCGACGGCACCGCCTACCTGACGGACAGCGTGCGCGGGGTGATCTACCGCGTCACCCCCGCCCAGCTGGCCGCCGGCGACGGCCCGCTGCTCACCGCGTACGACCTGACGCCCGCCCTGCGCCCCCGTCCGGCGGGCGCCTTCAGCCTCAACGGCATCGTGTCGGACCCGGCCGGGCGCTACCTCCTCGCCGTCGACATGCCGGAGGGCGACCTCTACCGCGTCGACCTGCGCGGCGGAGCCGTCAGCCGCGTCACCCTGACCGGCGGGGACCTCAAGGCCGCCGACGGGCTCGACCTCTCCGCCGACGGCGCCCTGCGGGTGGCCCACAACACCCCGAACACCCTGACGCGCTGGCAGCTCACCCCGGACGGCACCCGCGCCCGTCTGACCCGCACCCTGACGGACCCGTCCCTCCAGATCCCCACCACCCTGACCCACCGCCCGGGCCGCACCCTGGTGGTCCGCTCCCAGTTCGACAAGGGCGGCCCCCTGACCCCCTCCACGGGCACCCCGACCACCTTCACGGTGGCCTCGGTCCGCGGCCTCTGACACCGGGGGCCGACCGGGTGAGCTGCACTCCTGCCACCGCCGGCCCGGCCTCCCGGCGTCACGGGGTGAGCGGGAGCCCCTCCGTCAGGTCCCGGTAGGCGTCCGTGATGTCGGCCACGTGAATCGTGGTCAACTCGTCCGGAGAAGGGTCCAGGCCACCGAGCAGCTCGGAGATCCGCAGGTCCCGGAGGGCAGCCGCCTTCCGGACGACCTCCCGGGCGAAGCGGCCGTTGCCGAGCCGTTCGACCGTCCCGTCGGCCACGCCGCGTCCGCACGCCGCCCGGAGCCCGGCCTCCGCGTCCTCGGTGAGGACATCGCCCTGGACCCGGAGGAACGACCGGGCGATGAGCATCAGCTCGTCGGGCGAGTAGGCCGGAAAGTCCACCCGCGTGTTGAACCGGGAGGCGAGACCGGGATTGGCGGAGAGGAGGTCGCGCATCTCCTCCGGGTACCCGGCGAGGACGACTACCAGGCGGTGCCGGTCGTCTTCGGCCCGCTTCAGCAGCACCTGGAGGGCCTCCTGCCCGAAGGCGTCCCCGCCCGAGTACCCCGCGTTGACCAGGGCGTACGCCTCGTCGACGAAGAGGACCCCGTCCAGTGCCCTGTTGACGGCCTCGGTCGTCTTCAGGCCCGTGGAGCCGAGGTGCTGTCCCACGAGGTCGGCCCGCTGGACCTCGACGACGTGCCCCCGCTCCAGCAGGCCGAGCCCGGCGAAGACCTGGCCGACGATCCTCGCGACCGTCGTCTTCCCGGTACCGGGAGGCCCCGCGAACACCAGGTGGACCGGGGACGGCGCCGCCCCGAGCCCCTGCGCCCGGCGCGCGGCGGCCATGCGCAGCTGCGCGGACAGGGTGCGCACCTGGCGCTTCACCGGCGCCAGGCCCACCATGCCGTCCAGCTCCGCCATCGCCGCATCGAGCATCGCCGTACGTTCGTCGTCGCTGAGACCCGCGGCGCCGCCCGGGGCGTCCTCTGCCGCCTGCTGCCGCACCCGGTCCGGAGCGGCGGTCGCCTGGGCCGGCACGGAAGCACCGGCCGGGACAGCCGCCCCGGCCCGCTCGGCGACGTCGACCAGCCCCGGGCTGTACCGGAAGGCCCGCTGGAACTGCTTGAGGGCCTCCTCGGCCCGACCGGTCTCCTCGTACGCACGCCCGCGGAGGTAGGCGACCTCGCCGAGGAAGCCCGCGTTGTCCCGGAGCGCGTGCGGCAGTGGGTGCAGCACGTTGAGCGCCTCGTGGCACACGCCCTGCGCCACCAGGCCGGCGGCCACGTAGAGCTGCGACTCGTCCAGCAGGAAGGCGTCGCCGATGCCCTGGGCGAACCGCAGGAGGAGGGGCCAGTCCCGCTTCGTGAAGGCGTACCGCGCCAGGACGAACCGGGTCTCGTCGCAGTCGAGCACGGCGGAGGACAGCATGCGCCACGCCTCGTCGGGCCGGTCCTCGTCCAGCAGCTTCGCCGCCTTCGCCAGCCACAGGTCCCGGGACGACTCCAGGCGGAAGTTCACGTACCCGCCGATCTGGAAGCGGGAGGCCAAGGGCGTCCGGAGCCTCGTGCGCAGGGCCCCGAAGGAGCGCGAGTCCCCGTACATCGCCTCGACTGCCTCGCCCTGGCGCCGGCCGACGGCATGGAGACCCAGCCAGGCGTCGGCCTCCAGCGGGTTGTGCCCGACGGCCGCGTCGAAGGCCCCGGCCGCGGCGGGCCGGTTCCCCCGCCTCAGGTACTCCACGCCCTCCGACCAAGCCTGCTCGCACTTCTTGACCGCACGTCGCGACACGGACGTTCCCGACACCGCGCTCCCCCCTCCACCCTTGCCAACCACCCCCGACCGGCGGCCCTTTCGGTACGCACATCCTCCCCCACCCCCCACCGGAAAGGGCACGCGGACATCCACCACCCGTCGAGCAGCCCGGCGCCGCGGCCCGCCCGGCCCCGAGACCGATGAGCCGCCCACGGCCGGATGCCAGGCGGGTGGCCGGTGACGACGCGGTACCGAGCCGCGAGAACGACCATCTCCTTCTCTGTCACCAGGTAGACGAGGCGCTGCTCGTCGTCGATCCGCCGCGACCACACGCCAGGCAGGTGACCGCGTCGTCTACACCTTCGACAACGGAGAGATGGCGGTCTGGGTCGTTCATGCCGGACACCGGTCCACCGACTTGGGCCGCAACAGGCGCTACCGTGAAGCCATGACCGCACTGCCCGACTGGATGCGCCCGCCGCGCGCGGAAGGCTGGTTCGCGGAGGACCTCGACCGCCTCCCCGAGGCGCCCCGCCACACCGAGCTGATCGACGGAGCCCTCGTCTTCATGATGTCGCCCCAGCGGTCGTGGCACGGCCGCCTCGTCACCGCCCTGACCACCACGCTCATGGCGCAGGCACCGGCCGGCTTCGAGGTTGAGCGCGAGATGACGATCCGCCTCGACGCCCGCAACCGCCCCGAGCCGGACCTCCTGCTGACGAACCTGCCCTACGACCCCGACCGCACCTGGTACGCCCCGGAGGACGTGAAGCTCGTTGTGGAGGCGGTGTCACCCGAGTCCGCCCATCGCGATCGCACAGTGAAGCTCCGCAAGTACGCGGAGGCCGGCATCCCGCACTACTGGCGCATCGAGGACGAGGACGGGGCACCCGTCGTCCACGTCTACGAGCTCGACGAACCCACCGGCGCCTACGCCCCCACCGGAATCTTTCGCGGCACCCTCCAGCGCCCGGTGCCCTTCGCGATCAACCTGGACCTCGACAAGCTCACGCCGCCCCGAAGCGGCTGAAAGTCAGCACCAAGTCAGCACGGGAATGCGGAAGGGGTCGGACTCTGACGAGTCCGACCCCTTCTGACCTGCACGTTTGACGAACTTGGCTAACATGCAGTAACGAATCGACTACACGTTGAAGCGGAATTCCACCACGTCGCCGTCCTGCATGACGTACTCCTTGCCCTCCATGCGGGCCTTGCCCTTCGCGCGGGCTTCGGCGACCGAGCCGCACTCGACCAGGTCGGCGAAGGAGATGACCTCGGCCTTGATGAAGCCGCGCTGGAAGTCGGTGTGGATGACGCCCGCGGCCTCGGGGGCGGTGGCGCCCTTCTTGATGGTCCAGGCGCGGGTTTCCTTCGGGCCGGCCGTCAGGTACGTCTGGAGGCCGAGGGTCGTGAAGCCGACGCGGCCGAGGGTGGCCATGCCGGGCTCCTCCTGGCCGACCGACTGGAGGAGTTCGAGGGCCTCGTCGTCCTCCAGCTCGATGAGCTCCTGCTCCAGCTTGGCGTTCAGGAAGATCGCCTCGGCGGGGGCGACCAGCGCGCGCTGCTCGTCCTTGAAGGCCTCGTCCGTGAGCTCGTCCTCGTCCACGTTGAAGACGTACAGGAACGGCTTCGTGGTGAGGAGGTGCAGCTCGTGCAGGAGGTCGCCGCGCTCGGTGCCCTTGGTGATGCCCTTCGAGAAGAGGGTGTCGCCGGCTTCGAGGATCTTCTTCGCCTCGACGACGGCCGCGAGGACCGCGACCTTCTCCTTCTGGAGGCGGGACTCCTTCGTCAGGCGCGGCTCCGCCTTCTCGATGGACTGGAGGTCGGCGAGGATCAGCTCGGTGTTGATCGTCTCGATGTCGTCCTTCGGCGAGACCTTGCCGTCGACGTGGACGACGTTCTCGTCCTTGAAGGCACGGATGACCTGGCAGATCGCGTCCGACTCGCGGATGTTCGCGAGGAACTTGTTGCCCAGGCCCTCGCCCTCGGAGGCGCCGCGCACGATGCCCGCGATGTCGACGAAGTCGACCGTCGCCGGGAGGACCTTCTGCGAACCGAAGATGCCGGCGAGGACGGCCAGGCGCGGGTCCGGGACGCCGACGACGCCGACGTTCGGCTCGATGGTGGCGAACGGGTAGTTGGCCGCCAGCACGTCGTTCTTGGTCAGGGCGTTGAACAGGGTCGACTTGCCGACATTCGGCAGGCCGACGATTCCGATCGTGAGCGACACGTTGGCGACTTCCCGTAGCTGGAGGGGGCGGCGGCCCGGAGTGGGCCACCGGACAGTTTACTTTCAGATGAGTGGCACTGGATGTACGCGTGTCCAGGGCCCCGTACGGGGGGCCTCCCGCCTAGTTTGGTGGGGTGGAGCAATACAGGATGCGTTCGGTACGTCACCCTCAGGCGCCCCAGTCGCCCCAGGCGCCCCGCCGCCCGGTCCCGGGCGGCGGCGTACCCGCACAGGCCCAGCGGCCCCGGCCCCGCCCGCCGATGGCCCGCCGGATGCCCCGGCCCCGGCTGACCGGGCTGGGCGGCGGGCTGCTCGCGTGCACCGGCATGCTGCTGGCCGCCGGGATCTCCTGGCTGCTCTTCGGCTCCTCGCTCTTCGTGTACGGGCTGCTCTTCCTGCCGGTCGCCGCCGCGACGGCCCTGTGGGTGCGGCCCGCCGACCTGATCACGGCGCCGGTCTCCGTCCCCATCGCCTTCGCCGCCGGGGTGTGGCCCGTCTCGGGCGGCTCCAGCGGCTTCGCCGGGCAGCTCATGGGGGTGGTCTCCGCGCTCTCCCTGCACGCCGGGTGGCTCTACGCGGGCACCCTGGTCGCCGCCCTCATCGCGCTGGCGCGGCGCGCCGCGCTGAGCGGACGCCGGCGCGCCGCCCGCCGCAGCACGGCGGCGTACTAGCCGCTCCCCCGAGTGCGCGGGGGCTACCCCGCCTGGTCGTCGCGGGCCGCCATGGCCGCCCCGACGATCCCGGCGTCGTTCTGGAGCTTCGCCGGGACGATCTCCGCCCGGACGCCCTCGATCAGCGGGAGGAACTTCTCGGGCTTGCGGCTGACGCCGCCGCCGAGGACGAAGAGGTCCGGGGAGAACAGCATCTCGACGTGGGCCAGGTACTTCTCCAGCCGCCGCGCCCAGTGGTGCCAGCTGAGGTCCTCGTCCTCCTTGGCCTTGACGGAGGCGCGGGTCTCCGCGTCGTGGCCCTTCAGTTCGAGGTGGCCGAGCTCGGTGTTCGGTACGAGCCGCCCGTCCCGGAAGACGGCGCTGCCGATGCCCGTGCCGAGGGTGAGCAGGATGACCGTGCCGGCGACCCCGCGCCCCGCCCCGTAGGTGATCTCCGCGATCCCGGCCGCGTCGGCGTCGTTGAGGACGGTGACCTTGCGGCCGTCGAGCCGGGAGGACAGCAGGGCCGCCGCGTCGAGGCCGACCCATCCCTTGTCCACGTTGGCGGCCGTCCGGGTGATGCCGTGCGTGACCACGCCGGGGAAGGTGACCCCGATCGGCCCCGTCCACGAGAAGGCGCCGACCACCTCGGCAACGCAGTCGGCCACCCCCTCGGGGGTGGCCGGTTGCGGTGTCAGTACTTTGTGGCGCTCCTGCGCCAGCTCGCCGCGGTCCAGGTCCACGGGAGCGCCCTTGATCCCGGAACCGCCGATGTCCACACCGAAGATCTGCATGGAATCACCGTACGAAACGAACGAGCCGCCGCGCGAGCCAGTGGCCGGGGCCGGGACCACGCGAGCCGGGGCGAGGCCGTCAGTCGGTCCGGCTCCCGGCCGTCAGGGTCAGGCCGTCAGGCGTCCGGCCCGCCGGCCACCAGCCCCGCCGCCTCGGCGCGCAGGTCGCGGCGCAGTTCCTTCGGGAGCGAGAAGACGATCGACTCCTCGGCGGTCTTGACGATCTCGACGTCCGCGTAGCCGCGCTGGGTCAGCCACTCCAGGACCTCCTCGACCAGGACCTCCGGCACGGAGGCGCCCGAGGTGAGGCCGACGGTGCTGACGCCCTCCAGCCAGGCCTCGTCGATCTCGCTCGCGAAGTCGACCAGGTGGGCGGCGCGCGCGCCCGCGTCGAGGGCGACCTCGACGAGGCGGATGGAGTTCGAGGAGTTCTTCGACCCGACGACGATGACGAGGTCGGAGTCGGCGCCCATCACCTTGACGGCGGCCTGGCGGTTGGAGGTGGCGTAGCAGATGTCGTCGCTCGGCGGGGAGACGAGGAGCGGGAACTTGGTCTTCAGGGCGTCGACCGTCTCCATCGTCTCGTCGACGGAGAGGGTGGTCTGCGACAGCCAGACGACCTTCGACTCGTCCCGCACCGTCACGTTCGCGACGTCGTCGGGGCCGTCCACGATGGTGATGTGGTCCGGTGCCTCGCCGGAGGTGCCGATGACCTCCTCGTGGCCCTCGTGGCCGATGAGGAGGATGTCGAAGTCCTCGTTCGCGTAGCGGATGGCTTCCTTGTGCACCTTGGTGACCAGGGGGCACGTCGCGTCGATCGTCGCGAGCTTGCCGCGCGCCGCCTCCTCGTGGACGACGGGGGCCACGCCGTGCGCGGAGAACATCACGATGGAGCCCTCGGGGACCTCCTCCGTCCGCTCGACGAAGATGGCGCCCTTCTTCTCCAGGGTCTGGACGACGTACTTGTTGTGCACGATCTCGTGGCGTACGTAGACCGGCGCACCGTACTGCTCCAGGGCCTTCTCGACGGCGATCACGGCTCGGTCCACGCCCGCGCAGTAGCCGCGGGGGGCGGCGAGCAGGACGCGGCGGGATGCGGGAGCGGGGGCGGGTGCAGTCATGTCCTCCATCGTACGGGGGGCTCCAGCAGGCCGTACGTCCCCCGTCCGGCACACACTTGCCCGAAAGCCTGTCCCGCCTATCCCTCGGAGGACGGATGGCGTCCGTCACGGATTCCGGTACGCCCGCGCCCACCGCCCTGCGGCGGAGCCTCGGCTTCCGGGACCTGGTCGTCTACGGTCTGCTCTTCATCGCCCCGATGGCGCCGGTCGGGGTCTTCGGGACCCTGGACGCGAAGTCGCAGGGGGCGGTCGCGCTCGTCTACCTCGTCGCGACGGTCGCGATGGCCTTCACGGCCTTCAGCTACGCCCAGATGGTGCGGGTGGCCCCGCAGGCCGGTTCGGTGTTCACGTACGCCCGCAAGGGGCTCGGGGAGGGGCCGGGGCTGATCGCCGGGTGGATGGCGATGCTCGACTACCTGCTGATCCCGGCCGTGGCGTACCTGTTCTCCGGGATCGCGATGAACGCGCTGGTCCCGGAGGTGTCGCGGTGGGTGTGGACGGCCCTCGCCGTCGTGATCACGACCCTGCTGAACCTGTGGGGCGTACGGGCGGCCGCGCGGGTGGGGTTCGCCGTGCTGGCGATGGAGATCGTGGTCCTGCTCGTGTTCCTGGTCGCGGCGGTGGTGGCGCTGGCGGACGGCGGGGCACGGCGCGGCTGGCTCTCGCCGCTGACCGGTGACGGCCCGCTCGGCTTCTCGGCGGCGGCCGTGCTGGGCGCGGTGTCGGTGGCGGTGCTGTCGTACCTGGGCTTCGACGCGATCGCCTCGTTCGCCGAGGAGGTGACGGGCGGCTCGGCGCGGGTGGCGCGGGCGGTGTTGTTCTGTCTGGCGCTGACCGGGGTGCTGTTCGTCGCGCAGACCTATCTGGCGGCGCTGCTGGCGCCGGTGTCCTCGGCGGAGCTGGCCGCGGACCCGGCGCTCCAGGGGCCCGCGTTCTACGACACCGTCGAGTCCTCGACCGGGACGTGGCTGCACGACCTGGTGGCGGTCAGCAAGGCGATCGGGGCGGCCTTCGCGGCGCTCGCCGGGCAGGCGGCGGCCGGGCGGCTGCTGTTCGCGATGGCCCGGGAGCGGCGGCTGCCGCGGTTCCTGGCGCGCACCTCGGACGGCACTCCGCGGGCCGCGCTGCTGGTGGCGGCGACGGTGACGCTGGTGGCGGCGGTGTGGGCGGCCCGGCGCGACGACGGGCTCGACCACCTGGTGTCGGTGGTGGACGTGGGGGCGCTGGTGGCGTTCACCCTGCTGCACGCCTCGGTGGTCGGCTGGTTCGTGGTGCGGCGCGCGGAGGGCCCGCCGAACTGGTGGAAGCACCTGGTGGCGCCGGTGCTGGGGGCGGCGGTGACCGTGGCGGTGATCGTCGAGGCCTCGTGGGAGGCTCAGGTCGTGGGGGCCGTGTGGCTGGTGGTGGGGCTGTGCGTGCTGGTGGCCCAGCGTGGCCGACGCGCCGCGGACCGGTCCGACGGGCCCGGTACCGGTGTCGGCCCCGGCGGCTAGCCTGCGTGCATGGCTCTGAATACGTCGGCTGATGCGCCGCTGCCGGTCGGTCAGGTGTCCCGGCTCATCGGGGGCTGGATCGACCGGCTCGGTCAGGTGTGGGTGGAGGGGCAGATCACGCAGCTGTCCCGGCGGCCGGGTGCGGGGGTGGTCTTCCTGACGCTGCGCGACCCGTCGCACGACATCTCCGTGAGCGTGACCTGCTTCCGCCAGGTCTACGAGGAGGTCGCGGACGCGGTGACGGAGGGCGCGCGGGTCGTCGTCCTGGCGAAGCCGGAGTGGTACGCCCCGCGCGGGCAGCTGTCCCTGCGGGTGACGGAGATCCGGCCGGTCGGCATCGGGGAGCTGCTGGCGCGGCTGGAGCGGCTCAAGCGGTCCCTGGCCTCGGAGGGGCTGTTCGCGCTGGACCGCAAGAAGCCGCTGCCGTTCCTGCCTCAGCTGATCGGGCTGGTCGTGGGGCGCGCGTCGGCGGCCGAGCGGGACGTGCTGGAGAACGCCCGGCGGCGCTGGCCGGCGGTCCGCTTCGAGGTCCGCAACGTCGCCGTGCAGGGGGTGCACGCGGTGCCCCAGGTGGTGCGGGCGGTCAAGGAGCTGGACGCGCTGCCCGGGGTGGACGTGATCATCGTGGCGCGCGGCGGGGGCAGCGTGGAGGACCTGCTGCCGTTCTCCGACGAGGAGGTCGTACGGACCGTCGCGGCGGCCCGTACGCCGGTGGTCTCGGCGATCGGGCACGAGCCGGACTCCCCGCTGCTGGACCTGGTCGCGGACCTGCGGGCCTCGACGCCCACGGACGCGGCGAAGAAGGTCGTCCCGGACGTCGGGGAGGAGCTGGAGCGGGTGCGCCAGCTCCAGGGCCGGGGGCTGCGGGCGCTGCGGGGGCTGCTGGACCGGGAGGAGCGGGGGCTGGCGCACGCACTGGCGCGGCCGGTCTTCGTGCATCCGCAGCGGATGGTGGAGACCCGGGAGGCCGAGGTGGAGGCCCTGCTGGCGCGCGGCCGGCGCACGCTCGGCCACCTGCTGGACCGGGCGGACTCGGAGCTGGAGCACACCCTGGCCCGGGTGGTGGCGCTGTCCCCGGCGGCGACCTTGGAGCGCGGGTACGCGGTGCTCCAGCGGGCGGACGGGCACGTGGTGCGCGCGCCGGAGGAGGTGGCGGCGGGCGAGGTGCTGCGGGCGCGGGTGGCGGCGGGCGCGTTCTCGGTGGAGGTCGTGGACGGTCCGGCGGACACCGGCGGGGCGGGCTGAAGACGACACACTCCGGCAACAAATTCGATGTACCACACACATACGATGGGAACGGGATACGGGAATGACTGACACCGATACGGCGCTGGGCTACGAGCAGGCCCGCGACGAGCTCATCGAGGTCGTCCGCAAGCTGGAGGCCGGCGGAACCTCGCTGGAGGAGTCGCTGGCGCTCTGGGAGCGCGGCGAGGAGCTGGCGAAGGTCTGCCGGCACTGGCTGGAGGGGGCCCGGGCCCGGCTGGATTCGGCGCTGGCCGCCCGGAACGACGGGGCCGGGGCGGACGGGGACGGGCCGGACGGGGACGGTGCGGGCCGGCCGGAGTGATCTGGACCACCCCACGCCAATTTAGTTGAAATTTCATCTACTTTCGCCGTAGAGTCGGAGACATCGCGCTTCACCTCTTTACAGAAGAAGGCTTTCCGATGTCTCTCGTTCTCGACGCCGCCGCTCAGGACCTGCTGTTCCGCGAGGCCCGCACCGCCAACACCTTCTCCGACGAGCCGGTGACCGAGGAGCAGGTCCAGGCCATTTACGACCTGGTGAAGTTCGGCCCCACCGCGTTCAACGCCACCCCGCTGCGCGTCACCCTGGTCCGCTCCCCCGAGGCCCGCGAGCGCCTCGTCCGGCACATGGCCCAGGGCAACCAGGCCAAGACCGCCGCCGCGCCGCTGGTCGCGATCCTCTCCGCGGACAACGAGTTCCACGAGGAGATCCCGCAGCTGCTGCCGCACTACCCGCAGGCCAAGGACTTCTTCACCGAGCGTCCGGTCCGCGAGCACAGCGCGCTGGTGAACGCCTCGCTCCAGGCCGCGTACTTCATCGTCGGCGTCCGCGCCGCCGGCCTCGCCGCCGGTCCGATGACGGGTGTGGACTTCGCGGGCCTCCAGAAGGAGTTCCTGGACGACGACCACACCCCGATCATGGTCGTCAACATCGGCAAGCCGGGCGAGGACGCCTGGTTCCCGCGCAGCCCGCGCCTGGACTTCGACCAGGTCGTCACCACCGTCTGAGCAGCCGCCCGGACACACGAAGAGGCCGCCCGCCCCGGAATCCCGGGGCGGGCGGCCTCTTCCACGTGCGTCAGGGGGACTACGGGGCGTCCGGGCCCTGCTTGAACTCCAGCGCCGCCGCCATCCGCGCGAGCTGCTCGAAGGGGGCCGTGCCGGTCACGACCGTGACGTAGCCCTGCTCCTGCCGCACGAGCGCGTCGTACTTCTCGCCCTCCCAGCGCTCCCACGCCCGGTCGCCGACCTGCTCGGTCTTCCCGCCGGCCTTCGCGCCCTGGGTCACCTTCGCGAGGTACTTCGGCGAGACGTCGGTGGACTGCTCCACCGCCACGTACTCCTTGCCGGGGCCGAGGAAGCCCAGGTGCCAGGCGTTGGCGTTCTTGCGCTCGTACGTCACCGAGGTCGCCCGCCACTCCCCGGAGAGCCCCGCGGGGGCCGCCACCGGGTACGGCGCCGCGCGCCGGGCCGTGAGCGTCTCCACCCGGTAGTCGACGGTGCGCGTGGGATCCGCGTCCTCGTCGTGCGGGACGAAGAGGTAGATCCCCGCCACGACGATGCCGATCACCGCCAGCGACCGGACCATGTCCCAGACCGTCTGCTTGCCCTTCATACCTGCCACGGCACCATCGTCCCGCATCCCAGGGGGGCGATCACCGCCGGGGGGTGCCGTGTCAGTGCGCGGGTAGGCGCACGGTGGGACGCAAGACGTCCGCTCACGCCAACGCCTTGACCGATATTCCGCTCATACGTGACCCGCTCTGCTCAATATGTCGACGTACCGATAGAGTTCCAGCACCCTCACATCCCGGCCGTCGTCGTACAGAAAGGTGCGCTCCGATGACCGAGCACAACCTGCCGCCCCAGCTCGAAGTACATCCCGACTCCCCCGACCGCAACCTCGCCCTGGAGCTCGTCCGGGTCACCGAGGCCGCGGCCCTGGCCGCCGGCCGGTGGGTCGGCCGCGGCGACAAGATCGGCGCCGACGGCGCCGCCGTCAACGCGATGCGCACCCTGATCTCCACCGTCTCGATGAACGGCGTCGTCGTCATCGGCGAGGGGGAGAAGGACGAAGCCCCCATGCTCTTCAACGGGGAGCGGGTCGGCGACGGCACCGGTGCCGAGGTCGACATCGCCGTGGACCCGATCGACGGGACCACGCTCAACGCCAAGGGCATGCCCAACGCGATCGCCGTCCTGGCGGCCGCCGACCGCGGCACCATGTTCGACCCGTCCGCGGTCTTCTACATGGACAAGCTCGTCACCGGCCCCGAGGCCGCCGACTTCGTCGACATCAACGCCCCCGTCTCGGTGAACATCCGCCGCGTCGCCAAGGCGAAGAACATCGCCGTCGAGGACGTCACCGTGGTCATCCTGGACCGCCCCCGCCACGAGGGCATCGTCAAGGAGATCCGCGAGACGGGCGCCCGCATCAAGTTCATCTCGGACGGCGACGTCGCGGGCTCGGTCATGGCGGTGCGCGAGGGCACCGGCGTGGACCTGCTCCTCGGCATCGGCGGCACCCCCGAGGGCATCATCTCGGCCTGCGCGATCAAGTGCCTCGGCGGCACGATCCAGGGCAAGCTGTGGCCGAAGGACGACGCCGAGCGCCAGCGCGCGCTCGACGCCGGCCACGACCTGGACCGCGTCCTGACCACGCACGACCTGGTGTCCGGCGAGAACGTCTTCTTCGTCGCCACCGGCATCACGGACGGCGAGCTGCTGCGCGGCGTCCACTACCGCTCGGAGACCGCGACCACGTCCTCGCTGGTCATGCGCTCGAAGTCGGGCACGATCCGGCAGATCGACTCCACCCACCGGCTGTCGAAGCTGCGCGCCTACAGCGGCATCGACTTCGACCGCGCCCAGTAGGAGCGCGGCGGGAGCGGCCGGCCCGGAGGGCGGCATGACGTGAGGGGCGGTCCCGCGTGCGGCGGGACCGCCCCTCTCGCGTCCGTACGTCGTACCGCGCGCCCGGCGGGGCCGGTGGCGCGGCGGGCCGGGCTCAGCCCGCCGCGGCGATCGGCCCGGGCGCACCGGGCAGGAGTTCGGCGGCGCGGCGCCTGCGGCGGCCCAGCACCACGCGCCGCTCGGCGGCGGTGAGACCGCCCCAGACCCCGTAGGGCTCGGGCTGGAGCAGGGCGTGTTCCCGGCAGGCGACCATGACGGGGCAGCGCGCGCAGACCCGCTTGGCGGCCTCCTCGCGGGCGAGCCGGGCCGCGGTGGGCTCCTTGGAGGGGGCGAAGAAGAGTCCCGCCTCGTCCCTGCGGCACACCGCCTCCGCGTGCCAGGGGCCGTCCTCTTCCCTGGCCGGCACCCGTGGCTTCGGCACGGCGGCCGTCCGCGTCGGAAGGCTCTGGACGACGGCTGCCTGCAGGGACTGATGCGGCGGATGCGGCACGGTCTACTCCTGACGACGTATACGCGAGCGAGAGACGATGCACCAGTCCCTACCCGCTGCGCGTGCCCCTATGCGCCGCCTGGCGCCGGGGGCGCCAGGTTCGACCGAAATACGACGCAGGCACCGGGGCCGTGTGCGTGCCGTTCCGCCCCGCCCGTCGGCCCCGCCCGTCGGCCCTGCCCGTCGGCCCCGCCCGTCGACCCTGCCCGTCCACCCGGCGTTCAGCCCTCCAGGCGTTTGCGGAGCTTGAGCGCCAGGTCGACCAGGCGGGCCCCGAGCTTGGGGTGGGCCTCGATGTTGCCGAGCAGCGCGAAGCCGCGGACGATCACGACCGGCGCCTGCGGGTCGGTGGCGCCGCGGCCCTGTCCGCGCACCTCGAAGTTGCCGAGGACCCCGCTGCCGTAGCCGCGCAGGGTGACGTTCTCCGGGACGATGATCTCGACGTTGCCGAGTACGGAGGTCACGTTGATCTCGGTGACCTGCTGCTCGAAGACGGCTTCGGTCAGGTCGATGTTGATGTCGCCCATGACCGAGACCGCCCGGGTGCGGGCTCCGGGGCGCCAGCGGCCCTTGCGGGCCGAGCTGCTGCACACGGCGACGACGGTCTCCGTGTACGCGCCGGGCGCGGCGCTCACGGCGGCCGGGCCGGCGGCGGCGCCGGGGGCCGCCGGGAGGTCCCGTACGAGGACGTCCAGCTCGCCGACCGTCTTGAGGGCGTAGAGGGAGTCCAGGCGCTCGGAGTGCTCCTCGGGGGTCAGCCGGCCCTCGGCGAGGGCGTCGGAGAGGATCTGCGCGATCCGGTCCCGGTCGGCGTCGGAGGCACGCAGCTCGGCGGGGGCGGCGGCCGCGGGAGCGGCGGGGGCGGCGGGGTGCTTTTCCAGGTCCACGGGGTCAGCATAGCGAGACACGATAGATCGCGATACGACTGAGTGAGCCTTACCTCACAAACATCGCACGGCCGGGAGGTCCTACGCTGGACAACCGCGCTGCCAATTGGTCGCCAGCGCTGTCTGCCGAGTGAGGAATGCCCCCAATGCCGGAGTTCGCGTACACCGACCTGCTGCCCCTGGGCGAGGACACCACCCCGTACCGGCTGGTGACCGCCGAGGGCGTGTCCACCTTCGAGGCGGACGGCCGTACGTTCCTCAAGGTCGAGCCGGAGGCGCTGCGCAAGCTCGCCGAAGAGGCCATCCACGACATCCAGCACTTCCTGCGCCCCGCGCACCTCGCGCAGCTGCGCCGCATCATCGACGACCCCGAGGCCTCCTCGAACGACAAGTTCGTCGCGCTCGACCTGCTGAAGAACGCGAACATCGCGGCGGCCGGCGTCCTGCCGATGTGCCAGGACACGGGCACGGCGATCGTCATGGGCAAGCGCGGCCAGAACGTGCTCACCGAAGGCGGCGACGAGGCGGCCCTCTCCCGCGGCATCTTCGACGCGTACACCCGCCTCAACCTGCGCTACTCGCAGATGGCCCCGATCACCATGTGGGAGGAGAAGAACACCGGCTCGAACCTGCCCGCGCAGATCGAGCTGTACGCGACCGACGGCGGCGCGTACAAGTTCCTCTTCATGGCCAAGGGCGGCGGCTCGGCCAACAAGTCCTTCCTCTACCAGGAGACCAAGGCGGTCCTCAACGAGGCCTCCATGATGAAGTTCCTGGAAGAGAAGATCCGCTCGCTCGGCACCGCGGCCTGCCCGCCGTACCACCTGGCGATCGTGGTCGGCGGCACCTCCGCCGAGCACGCCCTCAAGACCGCGAAGTACGCCTCCGCCCACTACCTGGACGAGCTGCCGCGCGAGGGCTCCCCGCTGGGCCACGGCTTCCGCGACGAGGCCCTGGAGCAGCAGGTCTTCGAGCTGACCCAGAAGATCGGCATCGGCGCCCAGTTCGGCGGCAAGTACTTCTGCCACGACGTGCGGGTCGTGCGCCTGCCGCGCCACGGCGCCTCGCTGCCCGTCGCCATCGCCGTGTCCTGCTCGGCCGACCGCCAGGCCACCGCGAAGATCACCGCCGAGGGCGTCTTCCTGGAGCAGCTGGAGACGGACCCGGCGCGCTTCCTGCCGGAGACCACCGACGAGCAGCTGAACGAGTCCGCGGACGTGGTCTCCATCGACCTGAACCAGCCGATGGACGACATCCTGGCGACCCTGACCAAGCACCCGGTCAAGACCCGGCTGAGCCTGACCGGACCCCTGGTCGTGGCGCGCGACATCGCGCACGCCAAGATCAAGGAGCTGCTGGACTCGGGCGCGCCGATGCCGCAGTACCTGAAGGACCACCCCGTCTACTACGCGGGCCCCGCGAAGACCCCCGAGGGCTACGCCTCCGGCTCCTTCGGCCCGACGACGGCCGGCCGCATGGACTCCTACGTCGAGCAGTTCCAGGCGGCGGGCGGCTCCAAGGTCATGCTGGCCAAGGGCAACCGCTCGCAGCAGGTGACGGACGCCTGCGGCACGCACGGCGGCTTCTACCTCGGCTCGATCGGCGGCCCGGCGGCGCGCCTGGCGCAGGACTGCATCAAGAAGGTCGAGGTCCTGGAGTACGAGGAGCTCGGCATGGAGGCGGTCTGGAAGATCGAGGTCGAGGACTTCCCGGCGTTCATCGTCGTGGACGACAAGGGCAACGACTTCTTCCAGAACCCGGCCCCGGAGCCGACGTTCACCCACATCCCGGTCCGCGGCCCGGGCCTGTAGCGCGCGTTCCCGGGGGCCCCTCTGCCGATCGGCAGAGGGGCCCCCGCGCATGTCCGCCGATCGGCAGATGGATCACGGGCTGACTCCCGGCGAGGCTGGTGCCCTGCCCGAACAGCCCTCTCCGACCGGGAGTTCCACGATGAAGAACCGTACGCGCGCCCTCGCCGCCGCCGGGGCGGCCGCCCTGCTCGCCACCCTGATCGGGGCGGGCCCCGCCCCCGCCGCCCCGGCGGGGCCGAAGCTCGCGGCCGTGCACGGCGGGGCCACGGTCCTGTATGCGTACTCCCCGGGCGACGACATCCGCTTCACCGTCGACGCCGACGCGGTCCCGTTCAGCAAGCCGTTCCCGGACACCGAACCGAACCGGGGCATGCCGACGGACGCCCGGGGCAAGGTGACCGTGTACCACCACTCCCCCGAGCACGACGTCACCGGCACGTCCGAGGCCGAGGTGGACTGCCTGGTCACGGGCGGCAGGACGGCTACGGTCACCGCCGTGGTCACCAAGTCGAACACCGGCTGGGTGGGCAAGCGGATCGGGATCAGCGTCCAGGACGGCGAGCACGGCGCGCCGGACCGCGTGGGCTTCTCCTGGGGCGTCGCGAACATCGACCCCCCGAGGCAGGAGCCGGACGGCGGGGCCGCCCAGGCCACGGTGGGCACCTGCATGGCCCCCGCCCCCTTCACGACGGTGACGAAGGGCGGTTTCAAGGTCACTCCGGCCCCCCTCCCCCCGCTCCCCCCGCTCCCGAAGCCGTAGCCGTAGCCGCGGCGGGGGCCGCAGGGGACGCGGCGCGAGGTCACGACGCGTTCAGCCCCCGAGCGTCACGCGGTGGCCGCCCGTCCACCCCGTCCGGTTAACGTCTGACGCATGAACCGGCAGTCCACCTCTTCCCTCTCCCCCGCCCGCACCGTGCGGGTCATCGCCCACCGGGGCGCCTCCCACGAGCACCCCGAGCACACGCTCGCCGCCTACCGGCAGGCCATCGCCGACGGGGCCGACGCGCTGGAGTGCGACGTCCGGCTGAGTGCCGACCGGCGGCTCGTGTGCGTGCACGACCGGCGGGTCGAGCGGACCTCGGACGGGCGCGGGGTCGTCTCCGCCCTGACCTACGAGGAGCTGTCCGCCCTCGACTTCGGGGCGTGGAAGGGGGACGGGCACGCGGGCGCGCGGGTACTGCTCTTCGAGGACCTGCTGCGCGAGGCGCTGGCCGCGGACCGGCCCGTCGGGCTGGCCGTCGAGACGAAGCACCCGTCGCGGGCGGGCGGCCGGCTGGAGGCCGAACTGGTCCGGCTGCTGCGGGAGTACGGGCTGGCGGACGGGGCGTCGGGGCGCGTCGAGGTGATGAGCTTCTCGCGGAACGCGCTGACCCGGATGCACCGGCTGGCGCCCGGGCTGCCCGCCGTCTACCTGATGGAACGCCGGCTCAGGCCGGCCCGGCCCCCGTACGCCACCCACGCGGGCCCGGGGATCGAGCTCGTACGCCGGGATCCGGGGCTGGTGGGGCGGCTGAAGGCGAAGGGGCTGGCGGTGCGGGTGTGGACCGTGGACGAGCCCGAGGACGTGGAGCTGTGCGTCCGGCTCGGCGTGGACGCGATCATCACCAACCGGCCCCGCGACGTACGGAAACTGCTGCGCGACGTGTGACACCCGGCCGGGGTGCGCCGGCCGGGCGTGGGGGGTCGGGGGGCCGCAGGGGCCCCGGGGCGGGCGGAGGGGCGGGCGGAGGGCGGTTACGCGAAGCGCTGGTTCGCGGAGCCGTTGCAGGACTGCAGGCGCAGCTGCTCGTGCGCGGCGGCCACCGTCAGGCACATGCCCGGGGCGGCGGAGGGGCGCAGGGTGGCGCCGTCCCGGACGAACTGCTGGTTGGCGCCGCCGTGGCAGTTCCACAGGACCAGGCCGGTGCCGTTGCCGTAGGAGGCGCCGGGGACGTCCAGGCAGCGGTCGTGGGTCAGCTCGACGCGGACCGACTTGCGGACGGTGTCGTACCACCAGCCCTGGTTGCGGCCGCCGTGGCAGTCCCAGCCCACCACCTTGGTGCCGTTGGCGCTGGAGCCGCCGAAGGCGTCGAGGCAGTTGCCCGTCGCCTCGCTCTTCAGGGGTGCGTACAGGTCGTCCCAGGCCCCGGCCTGGAGGACGGGGGTCCCGGTGCTCGCCGGGTCGGCGCAGGAGGCCTCGCGCAGGCCGGAGGCGTAGAACTGGGTGAGGCAGGACGCGAAGGCGCCGTGGCCGCGGTAGTTGGGGTGGAAGGACTGCCGGGCGGTGTTCTCGTCCCACGGGAAGTGGTCGCCGAGGTCCAGGTAGAGCCCGCGGGCCCAGGTGTCCTCCATGCACACCTCGTGGCCGTGGAAGAGGCGCGAGTTGTCCAGGTAGAGCGCGCCCGCGTCGCGGGCGGCCGCGCGCATGCCCTTCTCGAAGGTGGGCACGGCGTGGTTGCGGCCCCAGGTGGCGTCGGAGTCGTAGCCGGCGCAGCCGCCGGGGAGCTTGCCGGGGAAGTTCGGGTTGTCGTTGAAGTCGGGGCCGATGGGGCTGGGGTAGCCCATGACGACGAGCTTGTAGTCGGAGTCGGCGTAGCCCGCGTCGCGCATGACGGTCTTCAGGTCCGCGACGGTGGACTCCACCTTGGGCTTGAGGCCGTCGACGCGGGCCTGCCAGCCGGGGGCGTACTTGGGTTCGCAGGTGCCCTGGCTGAGCACCCAGCGGGTCACGCAGTCGGTCATGACGGGGCCGAACTGGAGGTCGTCGTTGGCACCGGCGACCAGCAACACCATCTTGATCTTCGTGTTGCGTGCTTTGATGGCCAGGCTGTCGCTCTGGACCAGCTCGTCCGCGTACTGCTTGCTGCCGCCGATCCTGATGTTGCCCGTGTAGCCGCCGGAGCAGGCCACGTTGAAGGTCAGGTCGGCCTGGATGCCGGTGCGGTGGATCGCCGCGTCGGGCGAGCGGTGGCACTGGTTGGACGGCGTGTTCGTCGCGGGGTCGTAGTTGCCGACGCCCTCGCCGGAGATCTCGCTGTCGCCGAGCGAGATGAGACCGGTCTTGCGCTGGGCGGGCGGGCGGATCGCCGGGTCGCCGTAGATCCGGGTGGCCTCGGCCGCCCGGATCGCCTCCAGCTCCGGCGGCAGGGGGGTGACGGAGGATCCGGCGGCCGGGGCCGCCTGGGCCATGGGGGTGACGGCGGTGACGCCCCCGAGGGCGGCCGCGATCGCCGCGACCGAGACGACGGTAGATCTGAGCCTGGATTTCGTACGCGCACGTGCCATGAACGCCTCCCCGAAGTCGGTGTTACCCACGGTATTTACTGGTGGGTAGGGGAGTTGGGAACACTTCGAACAAGACAATTGCTCAACTTTTTGAGGAGGTCACGAACATGACCGAAGATCAGCAGCCCGAAGCGTTCCGGATCGAACACGACTCGATGGGTGACGTACGGGTACCCGCCCACGCCAAGTGGCGCGCGCAGACCCAGCGCGCGGTGGAGAACTTCCCGCTCTCGGGCCAGCGCCTGGAGCGCGCCCACATCGCCGCCCTGGCCCGGATCAAGGCCGCCGCCGCCGTGGTGAACGCCCGCCTGGGCGTGGTGGACGCGGAGCTCGCGGAGGCCGTCCGGTCCGCCGCCGTGGAGGTCGCGGACGGCCGTTGGGACGCCCATTTCCCCGTCGACGTCTTCCAGACGGGCTCCGGGACCTCGTCCAACATGAACGCGAACGAGGTGATCGCCACCCTCGCCACGGAGCGGCTGGGCCGCGAGGTGCACCCCAACGACCACGTCAACGCCTCGCAGAGCTCCAACGACGTCTTCCCGTCCTCCATCCACATCGCCGCCACCGCCGCCGTCACCGGCGAGCTGATCCCGGCGCTGGAGCACCTCGCGGAGGCGCTGGAGCGCAAGGAGGCCGAGTTCGCCACCGTGGTCAAGGCCGGGCGCACGCACCTGATGGACGCCACTCCGGTCACCCTGGGCCAGGAGTTCGGCGGGTACGCCATCCAGGTCCGCTACGGCATCGAGCGACTGCGGTCGGCGCTGCCCCGGCTGGCCGAACTGCCGCTGGGCGGCACGGCCGTCGGCACCGGGATCAACACCCCGCCCGGTTTCTCCGCCGCCGTGATCGCGGAAGTGGCCGCGGCCACGGGGCTGCCGCTGACCGAGGCCCGCAACCACTTCGAGGCGCAGGGCGCGCGGGACGCGCTCGTGGAAACCTCCGGAATGCTGCGGACGGTCGCCGTATCACTCACCAAGATTTCCAACGATCTGCGCTGGATGGCCTCCGGGCCGCGCACGGGATTGGCCGAAATCAATCTCCCGGATCTGCAACCGGGGTCCTCGATCATGCCCGGAAAGGTCAATCCGGTCGTCCCCGAGGCCGTCCTGATGATCGCCGCCCAGGTGATGGGGAACGACGCGACGGTCGCCGTGGCGGGCGCCGCCGGCAACTTCGAGCTCAACGTGATGCTCCCGGTGATGGCCCGGAACCTGCTCGAATCGATCCGCCTGCTCGGAAACGGAAGCCGCCTCCTGGCCGACCGCACGGTGGACGGGATCACCGCCAACTCCGAGCGTGCCAGGGAGTACGCCGAATCCTCGCCCTCCGTGGTGACCCCGCTGAACCGCTGGATCGGCTACGAGGAGGCCGCCAAGGTCGCCAAGAAGGCGCTCGCGGAACGGAAGACCATCCGCGAGGTCGTGCTGGAGTCCGGCTACGTCGAGCGCGGCGACCTCACCCTCGGACAACTCGACGAGGCGCTCGACGTCCTGCGGATGACCCGGCCCTGACCGGTTCCCGGACAGGGGCCGAATCCGGTCGTTTACCGTCCCCGGGCACCTCCGTGACCTGCACCGCAGCAACCGTACGGGCGCCAGCCCTAAGATCTGCGCATGACAGGTACCTTCAGGCCCGGGGGCGGCCCGGCGCGAGGCGAGGCGCGCGACGGGACGCGGGGCACGCACTGGACGCCCGGAGAGCAGATCCTCTGGCGCTACCGCGACCACGCCCCGGGCCTGAAGGGCCCGGTCCACATCTGCCGCCCGGTGACCGTCGTGCAGGACACCGACGAGCTGCTGGCCGTGTGGATGGCGCCCGGCACCGAATGCGTCAAGCCGGTCCTCGCGGACGGCACCTCCGTGCACGCGGAGCCGCTCGCCACCCGCTACACCGCACCGCGGACCACCGTACGGTCGCGCTGGTTCGGCGGTGGCGTGCTGAAGCTGGCCCGGCCCGGGGAACCGTGGTCGGTGTGGCTGTTCTGGGACCACGACTGGCAGTTCAAGAACTGGTACGTGAACCTGGAGGAACCCCGCGCCCGGTGGGCCGGCGGGGTCGACTCCGAGGACCACTTCCTCGACATCGCCGTCTACCCGGACCGCAGCTGGAAGTGGCTGGACGAGGACGAGTTCGCGCAGGCGCAGCGGATCGGCCTGATGGACCCGGAGCAGGCACGGCGGGTGCGGGAGGCGGGGCACGCCGCGGTGGAGGTGATCCGGGCGTGGGGGGCTCCGTTCTCCGGCGGCTGGCCCGAATGGCGGCCCGATCCGGCCTGGGGCGTCCCCCCTCTTCCCGAGGACTGGGACCGCACCCCGGCGCATATGACCTCATGAGACCCTTGATGCGCCCCCGGGGTTGAAACGTAGGATCGTCCTCCGCCGGTCGCGCGCGCGGCCGCCATCAGGTCCCGCAACCGCAAATGACCTGCGGCGACCGGGACTTGACCGGAGGTCAACGCAGAACGAGAGGTAACGAGCGGGACGCGGAACCAGGGGGCGAAGGTGTCCCCGCCGCTGAGCGGGTATACCGCGACTGACCGAGTTGAGTGCAGCGCACATCCAGCGCAAACGGACGGAATTCCACGCGTGACGGAGTATCCCACCTCCCAGGAGGGCCCGCAGCCCGCCGGTGCCTCCGGCGGAGGTTCGGACGAGGCAGGCCACGGCAAGGCCCCGATCGCGGCCGCCGAGGCCGTACGCACGCATGCGCAGGTTCCGGTCTCCGGCCAGGGCGGCGCCGAGCTCCCCCGGCCGCGCGGCACCGCCGCGGCCGGCCCGGGCGGCTCCGGGCAGCCCGACGGGGCCTCCCGCGCGGCCGGCCACGGCGCGGCGGACCCGGGTCCGGGTCCGGGCGGCGGTGCGCGGACCCGCGACGGCGAGGCCGCCCGCAACGCGGGCCGGCGCGACCCGGCCGACACCGTCCCGGGGCACGGCGGGCCGCCCGGCCCCCGCGCTCCCCTCGGGACGGCCCCCCTGCTGCCCCCGGGCGCTCCCGAGGCCCCCCGGGAGCCGGGTACCGCCCTGCCCGTCGGCGCCGGACGGCACGGCGGCGGTACGCCGGTACCGGGCTCCGGGCCGGAGGCGGGCGTGGCGCGCCGGGAGGGCGACCGGCTGCGGTTCGTCGGCGCCGCGACGCGCCGCATCGCGCGCGGCATCGACCTCGACGAGATCGTGCTCGGCCTGTGCCGGGCCACCGTGCCGACGTTCTCGGACGCGATCCTCGTCTACCTGCGCGACCCGCTCCCGGTCGGCGACGAGCGGCCCGTCGGACCGGTCGTTTTAAGGCTCCGGCGCACCGACCGGCTGCGGCCGATCGACGATCTCACCGACAGCGGGGCGAGCGAGAGCGCGGGGGCCCCGGGAGCCGCCGGGGAGCTCGACTTCAGCCAGCTCCCGCTGGTCGGCCCGCAGGGTGACCTGCCGGCCGCCGAGTTGTGCGAGATCCGCCCCGGCGGGGCCCTCGCCGAGGTGCTGCGCGGCGTACGCCCCGTCTTCGGGTCCGCCGCCGGCGCCAAGGACGCGCTGCCGGAGCTGCTGGGGTCCGAACACCCCGTGCCGCGCGGTCAGCGGGCCATCCTGGCCCCCCTGCGGGGCCGCCGCCGGGTGATCGGCGCGGCGGTCTTCCTGCGCACCCCGGACCGGGACGCCTTCGAGCAGAACGACCTGCTGGTCGCCGCGCAGCTGGCCACCCACACCGCGCTCGGCATCGACAAGGCCGTCCTCTACGGCCGCGAGGCGTACATCGCCGACGAGCTCCAGCGCACGATGCTGCCCGACAGCCTGCCCCAGCCCACCGGGGTCCGGCTCGCCTCCCGCTACCTCCCGGCCGCCGAGACGGCCCGGGTCGGCGGGGACTGGTACGACGCCATACCGCTGCCCGGCAGCCGGGTGGCGCTGGTCGTGGGCGACGTCATGGGCCACTCCATGACCTCCGCCGCGATCATGGGCCAGCTCCGTACGACCGCGCAGACCCTGGCGCAGCTGGACCTGCCGCCCGCGGAGGTCCTGCACCACCTGGACGAACAGGCCCAGCGGCTGGGCTCGGACCGGATGGCCACCTGCCTGTACGCGGTCTACGACCCGGTCTCGCACCGCATCACCATCGCCAACGCCGGTCACCCGCCGCCGGTGCTGCTGCACCTGGGCGGCCGCGCCGAGGTGCTGCGGGTGCCGCCCGGTGCCCCGATCGGCGTAGGCGGCGTGGACTTCGAGGCCGTGGAGCTGGACGCCCCGGCCGGGGCCACCCTGCTGCTGTACACGGACGGGCTGGTGGAGTCCCGGCTGAGGGACGTGTGGACCGGCATCGAGCAGCTCCGCGAACGCCTGGCGACCACCGCCCAGCTGACCGGGCTGGACCACCCGCCGCCGCTGGAGGCCCTCTGCGACGACGTCCTGGACATGCTCGGCCCCGGTGACCGGGACGACGACATCGCCCTGCTGGCGGCCCGCTTCGACGGGATCGCGCCCAGCGACGTCGCGTACTGGTTCCTGGACCCGGAGGAGACCGCTCCGGGCCGGGCGCGCCGGTTCGCCCGGCGCGCGCTGACCCGGTGGGGTCTGGAGGACCTCAGCGACTCCCTGGAGCTGCTGGTGAGCGAGGTGGTCACGAACGCCGTCCGGTACGCCGAGCGGCCCGTGACGCTGCGCCTGCTGCGCACGGACGTGTTGCGCTGCGAGGTCGGGGACGATTCTCCGCAGCTGCCGCGCCAGCGGCGGGCCCGGGACACCGACGAGGGCGGGCGCGGCCTGTTCCTCGTCAACCGGCTGGCCCGGCGCTGGGGCGCCACCCGCCTGAGCAGCGGAAAGGTGGTCTGGTTCGAGCTCCCGTTGCCGGGTGCGCATGACCGGCGTTGACTGGGTAGGCGCGGGAGGGTGCCTTCCGGCGTGAGCCGGGGGGCTGCCCGATCCCACCGACCCCCAGGGGAGGCCGCTCGTGACCCAGGACGCGCAGAGGGTCCCGTACACGACCAACAACGCCGGGATCCCGGTGGAGAGCGACGAGCACTCGCTCACCGTCGGCCCGGACGGTCCGGTCCTGCTCCAGGACCACTACCTGATCGAGAAGATGGCCCAGTTCAATCGCGAACGGGTCCCCGAACGGGTGGTGCACGCCAAGGGGTCGGGCGCGTACGGCGTCTTCCAGGTGACCAACGACGTCAGCCAGTTCACCCGGGCCGACCTGTTCCAGCCGGGGCGGCGGACCCCGGTGCTGGCCCGGTTCTCCACCGTCGCCGGGGAGCAGGGCTCCCCCGATACCTGGCGGGACCCGCGCGGGTTCGCCCTGAAGTTCTACACGGAGTTCGGCAACTACGACCTGGTCGGCAACAACACGCCGGTCTTCTTCGTCCGTGACCCGAGCAAGTTCCAGGACTTCATCCGCTCGCAGAAGCGCCGGCCCGACAACGGGCTGCGCGACCACGACATGCAGTGGGACTTCTGGACCCTGTCCCCGGAGTCCGCGCACATGGTGACGTGGCTGATGGGCGACCGCGGGATCCCGAAGTCCTACCGGCACATGAACGGTTACGGCTCGCACACCTACCTGTGGGTCAACGGCGGCGGCCAGAAGTTCTGGGTGAAGTACCACTTCACGACGGACCAGGGCATCGAGTTCCTGACGCAGGCGGACGCCGACCGGATCGCGGGCGAGGACCCCGACTTCCACCGGCGGGACCTGTCCGAGGCGATCGCGGGCGGCGAACCGCCCAGCTGGACCCTGAAGGTGCAGGTCATGCCCTTCGAGGACGCGCCGGACTACCGCTTCAACCCGTTCGACCTGACCAAGGTGTGGCCGCACGCGGACTATCCGCTGATCGAGGTCGGGCGGATGACCCTGGACAAGAACCCGGACGACTACTTCGTCCACATAGAGCAGGCCGCGTTCGAGCCCTCGAACCTGGTGCCGGGCATCGGCCCGTCGCCGGACAAGATGCTGCTGGGCCGGCTGTTCTCGTACCCGGACACGCACCGGTACCGGATCGGCGCGAACTACGCCCAGCTGCCGCCGAACCGGGCCCGGTCGCAGGTGTCCTCGTACGCGAAGGACGGCGCGATGCGCTTCGAGGCCTCGGCGGCGGCCCGCCCGTACGCGCCCAACTCCTACGGCGGCCCCGCGGCGGACACCGCCCGCTTCGGGGAGCCGGCCGGCTGGGCGACGGCGGGCGAGATGGTGCGGGAGGCGTACACCCTGCGCGCGGAGGACGACGACTGGGGCCAGCCGGGCACGATGGTCCGGGAGGTGCTGGACGACGCGGCCCGGGAGCGGCTGGTGTCGAACGTCGCCGGGCACTTGGCGGACGGCGTCAGCGGCCCCGTCCTGGAGCGGGCCCTGCGGTACTGGCGCAACGTCGACAAGGGCGTCGGCGACCGGATCGCCGCCCGGTTCGAGGACTCCTGACCCGCGCCGACGGCGTCCGGACGCACCGCCGCCCCGCAGCGTGATCGCTGCGGGGCGGCGGTGTCCGCGGGCCGGTACCGCTACTGCTGCGGCGGGTTCGGCCTGTTGGGCGGGAAGATGAACGACCTCGTCGGATCCGCCGTCTTCGTCGGGTCGGCGGTCTTCGTCGGGTCCTTCGTCGGCGCCGTCGGGTCCTTGCTGCCCGAGGGATCCGGCTTGCCGCTGCTGCGCGTCGGGTCCGGGGTGTTCGACGGCCGGCTGGAGCTGGTGCTCGGCGCCGGCGAGGAGGACGAGCCGGAGGGGGCGGGCGTGGTCGCGCTGCGGCTCGGGGCGACCGGGACGCCCATCCGGGCCTCCGTCAGCTGGAACTCGGCCGTGTCGACGCCCTTGAGCGCGGCGAGCGTGTAGGCCTTCCAGATCTCGGCGGGGAAGCTGGAACCGCCCGCGCGGCCCTTGCCGGCCGTACCCGTCAGGGTGACCTGCTTGTGGCTGTTGGGGTCCTCGCCGAACATCGCGACGACGGTGACCAGTTCCGGGGTGTACCCGGTGAACCAGGCGGCGACGTTCAGCTCGGCGGTACCGGTCTTGCCGGCGGCCTCGTAGGCGCCGCTGCGCACGGCCTGGCCCGAACCCTCGGCGACGACGCCGGTGAGCACCTTGGTGACCGTGTCGGCGGTCTGGCGGGAGATCGCCTGGCCGCCGATGGGCTGGACCGGCTTGAACTCGCCGTCCTTGTGCTCGGCCGTCTTGATGATGGTCGGGGTGACCTTCTTGCCGTGGTTGTCGAAGGTGGCGTAGACGGCGGCCATCTCGACGGTGTTGGCGCTCATCGTGCCCAGCGACATGGCCGGCTGGTCGTCCGGCCAGCCCTTGCGGTCCACCATGCCGAGCTGGAGCGCGGTCTTCTTCACGTTCTTCGGCTTGGCGTCGACGATCATCTGCGCGTACACCGAGTTGACGGAGGAGTTCGTGGCCTCCTGCACCGTCATCATCGGCTCGCCGTAGTTGATGTCGTCCTGGTTCTGCGGGTTGAACGGGACGTCGCTGCCGACCACCTTGCGCTTGCTGGTGCCGTCGTACAGGGCGTTGGGAGTGATCTCCTTGCCGTCCTGCGTCGTCGCCCCGGTCTCCATGGCGGAGGCCAGCACGATCGGCTTGAAGGTCGAGCCCGGCTGGTAGTCGGTGCGCAGGGCGTTGCTCTGGTCCTTGTCGGCCAGTCCCGTACCGCCGTACATCGCGACGATCGCGCCGGTCTTGGGGTCGACGGAGGTGGCGCCGGCCTGGACGCTCTGGTCCTGGGGACGGCTCTTGGGGTCCTTGCGGTCGAGCTTGGACTCCAGCTCGTCCTGGACCGCCTTCTCCAGCGCGGCCTGCTTCTTCTTGTCGATGTTGAGCGTGATCGTCCAGCCGCCGGCCGCGATGTCGGCGTCGGTGATCTCCTGCTTGTTCATCTCGGCCTCGGCGGCCTGGACCAGGTAGCCCTTCTGGCCTTCCAGGCCCGGGCGGGTCTTCGGCTTGATGGGCTCCTGGAACTTCAGGGTCTTGCGCTTGGCCTCGTCCAGCTTGCCCATCTCGACCATGTTGTCGAGGACGGCGTTGAAGCGGATCATGACGAGCCGCTTGCCGTTGGGCCCGGCGGTCGCCCAGTCGTACTGGCTGGGGGCCTGGATGACGGCGGCGAGGTAGGCGCCCTGTTCCAGGGTGAGCTTCTCGGCGTCCACGCCGTAGAAGGCCTGGGCGGCGGCCTGGATGCCGTAGGCGTTGCGGCCGTAGAAGTTGGTGTTGAGGTAACCGGCGAGGATGTCGTCCTTCTCCATGCGCTGGTCGACCTTGAGGGAGATGATGAGCTCCCGGACCTTGCGGGTGGGCGACTGGTCCTGCGTCAGGTAGTAGTTCTTGACGTACTGCTGGGTGATCGTCGAGCCGCCCGCGGTGCCCTTGCCCCGGAGGGTGTTGAACAGGCCCCGGCCCACGCCCATCACGTCGATGCCGCGGTCGCTGTAGAAGGACTTGTTCTCGATGGCGATGAACGCGGTGCGCACGTCCTCCGGGATCTTGTCGATCGGGAGGATCTCGCGGTTCACGTCGCCCGTGCGGGCCATGACGGAGCCGTCGGCGAACTTGTAGGTGTTGCTCTGGAGCGTCGCCGTCTTGTTCGGGTCGGTGGGCTCGTCCACGGCGAAGTAGAGGATGACCACCCCGACTATGCCGAGCAGGATCAGCCCGAGGAACGTGCCGAGGATCTTCTTCCAGGTGAAGAAGCGGCGTATGCCGGTTGGTCTGCCGGCGCTGCCATTGGCGCGCCCGCGCGGCGTTTTCCGCGCACCGCGCTGCTGCTGCGCTCGTCGCGCTTCTGCTCGGCCCATCGCTCCCGCTCCGCTCGATTACCCCCCCGACGTCAGCTCAGAAAACTAACACCGCAGGCTGTGACAAAGGTTGGTCAACCCTGATCAATACCGGTCAATTCGGACGTGAGAATCAGCACCCACTCCAATGGAACCGACGCTCACGATGCCTGAAGGGTTGCGGACTCCGCAAAAAGTGATATCACTTTGCTAGGCGCTTCGGTCGGCCTCGACCGGACGCGGAATGACAAACGGGGGTAATCCATGACAGCGACAGTGGACGCGACGGCCGTGGGCACGCGGCCGAGCGACGTACGGGAGTTCCCGGCGCACAGCGTCGGCGGCGGGCTGGCCCTGCTGGGCGGTCTGGTGGGCGTGGCCGCCGGGGTGGGGGTGATCGTCCTCGGCGCGACGGCCGGCGCCGTCGCGGTCCAGGCCTCGGTGATCCCGCTGGGCGTCCTGCTGGTCCTCGCCTCGATCGTCGCCATGAGCGGACTGAACACCGTGGCTCCGGGCGAGGCCCGGGTGGTCCAGCTGTTCGGCCGCTACCGGGGCACCATCCGGGCGGACGGACTGCGCTGGGTCAACCCGTTCACCTCCCGCGAGAAGATCTCCACCCGGGTGCGCAACCACGAGACGGCCGTCCTGAAGGTCAACGACGCGTACGGCAATCCGATCGAGCTGGCGGCGGTCGTGGTCTGGCGGGTCGCCGACACCGCCCGGGCGGTCTTCGAGGTGGAGGACTTCACCGAGTTCGTCGAGACGCAGACCGAGGCGGCCGTGCGCCACATCGCCATCGAGTACCCCTACGACTCCCACGACGAGGGCGGCCTCTCCCTGCGCGGCAACGCCGAGGAGATCACCGAGAAGCTCGCCGCCGAGCTGGCGACCCGCGTCGAGGCCGCCGGCGTGCACATCATCGAGTCCCGGTTCACGCATCTCGCGTACGCTCCGGAGATCGCCTCCGCGATGCTCCAGCGCCAGCAGGCCGGGGCGGTCGTGGCGGCCCGCAAGCAGATCGTCGAGGGCGCCGTCGGGATGGTGGAGCTCGCCCTCACCCGCCTGGCGGAGGAGGAGATCGTGGACCTGGACCCCGAACGCAAGGCCTCCATGGTGTCGAACCTGATGGTGGTCCTGTGCGGCGACCGCGCGGCCCAGCCGGTCATCAACGCGGGCACCCTCTACCAGTGAGCCCCGCCGGCGGCACGCGGCCCGGCGGCGAGCCGGACGCCCCGGAGCCGGACCGGGGCCGGGCCGGGAGCCAGGAGCAGCCACCCCGGGCCGGCAAGCAGGCGCGCAAGCAGGTGCTGCTGCGCCTCGACCCCCAGGTGTACGACGCCCTCGCCCGCTGGGCGGGGGAGGAACTGCGCAGCGCGAACGCGCAGATCGAGTTCCTGCTGCGCAGGGCGCTCGCCGACTCCGGCCGGCTGCCGGGCGGAGCGGCCCCGATCCGCCCGCGCGGCCGCCCGCGCAGCACACCGGACTCCTGACCGCGGAGTCCCGACCGCGAGCCCGGACGCCGGTCCCCGGGCCCACCGGCCGGCCCCCTCAGTCGGTGGGCCACACCGGGAGCGGGCGCACCGCCTCGCGCAGCGCTGCCGCGATCGCCCGGAACTCCTCCTGGCGGGCCGTGCCGGTGCGGATGGCCAGGGCGATGCGCCGCGAGGGGGCCGGCTCGGCGAAGTACCCCGTGGACAGGTGCTCGTTGCGGGCGGTCTCCAGCCGCAGCGCGGTGCGGGGCAGCAGGGTCACCCCCAGCCCGCCCGCGACCAGCTGGACGAGCGTGGACAGCCCGGCGGCGGTCGTGGTGACGTCGGCCCCGACCGTGCGGCCGGCGTCGCGGCAGATGTCCAGGGCCTGGTCGCGCAGGCAGTGCCCCTCGTCGAGCAGCAGCAGCTGGAGCCCGCGCAGTTCCTCGCGCGGGATGTCCCGGCGCCCGGCCAGCGGATGGTCCCGGGGCGCGAGCAGGACGAAGTCCTCGTCGAACACGGGCAGTTCGGTGACCCCGGGGACGCCGAGCGGGACCGCGAGCAGCAGCAGGTCCAGCCGGCCGCCCGAGAGGCCCTCCAGCAGCGAGGCCGTCTGCTCCTCGTGCACCTGGAGGTCCATCCGGGGGTAGCGGCGCTGGAACAGCCCGAGCACGGTCGGCAGGAGGTACGGGGCCACCGTGGGGATCACCCCGAGCCGCAGGATCCCGGTGAAGGGGGCCCGTACCGCCTCGGCCTCCTCCAGCAGCCCGCCCATCGCGTCGAGCACGCCCCGCGCCCGGACGGCGATCCGCTCGCCCGCCGGGGAGAGCAGCACCTTGCGGGTGGTGCGCTCCAGCAGCTGCACCCCGAGGGCCTCCTCCAGCGCGGAGACGGCCCCGGACAGCGCGGGCTGGCTCATGCCGATGGCCGCGGCGGCGTCCCGGAAGTGCAGGTGCTCCGCCACCGCCGCGAAGGCGCGCAGCTGCGCCAACGTCGGCTGCTTCGGTCCTCTACTACTGACAGCCACTGATAGGTACCTCCGATCACCCGACACAAGACTAGCTATTTCCGTAATCAATGCAGCTGTGCCAGCATGTGAGATCCGTCCAACCCCTTCGGAAAGCCCCCAAAAGGGTCACTTTCCATTTCGCAAGGAGAGTTCGTGCTCACTGTCGGTGACAAGTTCCCCACCTACGATCTGACCGCCTGCGTCTCGCTCGACGCCGGTGACGAGTTCGCCCAGATCGACCACAAGACCTACGAGGGCAAGTGGCGCGTGGTGTTCTTCTGGCCGAAGGACTTCACCTTCGTCTGCCCGACCGAGATCGCCGCCTTCGGCAAGCTGAACGAGGAGTTCCTCGACCGCGACGCCCAGGTGCTCGGCGTCTCCGGCGACTCCGAGTTCGTCCACCACGCCTGGCGCAAGGACCACGCCGACCTGCGTGACCTGCCCTTCCCGATGCTGGCCGACTCGAAGCACGAGCTCATGCAGGCCTGCGGCGTCCAGGGCGAGGACGGCTTCGCCCAGCGCGCCGTCTTCATCGTCGACCAGAACAACGAGATCCAGTTCTCGATGGTGACCGCCGGTTCCGTCGGCCGTAACCCCAAGGAGGTCCTGCGGGTCCTCGACGCCCTGCAGACCGACGAGCTGTGCCCCTGCAACTGGACCAAGGGCGAGAACACCCTCGACGCCGGCGCGCTGCTGGCCGGTGAGTGACGGATGTCCCTCGACTCCCTGAAGTCGGCCATACCGGACTTCGCCAAGGACCTGAAGCTGAACCTCGGTTCGGTCATCGGGAACGCCGACAGCAACGGCAAGCTCTCGCAGCAGCAGCTGTGGGGCACCGTCCTCGCCTGCGCCATCGCGGCCCGCTCCCCGCGCGTCCTGCGTGAGCTGGAGCCGGAGGCGAAGGCGGCGCTGTCCCCGGAGGCGTACACCGCCGCCAAGTCCGCCGCGGCGGTCATGGCGATGAACAACGTCTTCTACCGGACGCGCCACCTGCTCTCCGACCCGGAATACGGCACGCTGCGCGCGGGCCTGCGGATGAACGTCATCGGCAACCCCGGCGTGGAGAAGGTCGACTTCGAGCTGTGGTCGCTCGCGGTCTCCGCGGTCAACGGCTGCGGCCAGTGCCTGGACTCGCACGAGCAGGTCCTGCGCAAGGCCGGTGTCGACCGCGAGACGGTCCAGGAGGCCTTCAAGATCGCCTCGGTGATCCAGGCCGTCGCCGTCACCCTCGACGCGGAGGCCGTCCTCGCCGCCGAGTGACCTCGCACCGTACGCGACGGGGCCCCCGCAGCCGTTTCCCGGCCGCGGGGGCCCCGTGCGTTCACTTCTTCAGCCGGGCCATGAGCGCCCGTACGTCCTCGATCATCGCGGCGGTGACCGCGTCCTCGTCGGGCTCGGGTTCGTCGGTCTCCCGCCACGTGGCGACGCTGAGCGTGAAGACCGCGCCGCCGTCGAGCACCTGGAGCCGGGGCACGTCCACGTGCCGGTAGAACAGCGCCCGCTCCCCGAGCCCGGGGACCTGCTGGACCTCGACGAGCTCCCGGCTCCGGTCGGGGTCGCCCCCGGGGCCCGCCCCGAACTCCGTCCCCGGGTCCGTCTTCTTGTGCAACTCGACCATCAGCTGGGCCTGGTAGGAGACCCGCCCCTCGTCCCACCGGGTGGAGAGCCCGCAGTACGCCCAGTCCAGGGCGGGGCCCTCGCCGTGGGCAGGCCTGCTGTCGTCGAACCCTCCGGCCACCCCGCCGAGCGCCTTCATCGGGGCCTCCTTGCACAGGTCCTCCGCGTGCCGGTAGGCAATCGGCGGCCCGTTGGAGAAACGATCCTGTGCGACCAGGGTCCCCGCCCACACCGCAGAGGCCAGCACCGCCCCGCCCAGGGCCCACAGCCAGGGCCGGCCGGTCCCCCGCCCGCCGTCCGGACCGTCCCCGGCACCGTTCCCGGCCCCGTCCCCGGCCCCGTCCCCGGCCCCGGCCCCGGGCGGCCGGGCCACCTCGGCCGGGCGGTCGGAGGTCCACTCCCCTTCGAGCTCAGGCTCGCTGATCATCCCCGGCCTCCCGTACGGCCACCTCCACCGCCGTGGCCCCGTGCGGCGCCGGGCCGACGGAGGCCACCAGCCCGCGCTGCTCGCGGGAGTAGGCCTTCAGGTAGCCGACCACCGTGTTGGTGACGGCGGCCAGCGGTACGGCGACCACCGCTCCGCCGATGCCCGCGACCATCCCGCCCGCCGCGACCGCGAGCACCACCGCGAGGGGGTGCACCCGTACCGCCCGGCCCAGGATGAAGGGTTGCAGGACGTGCCCCTCGATCTGCTGCACCGCCAGCACCACGAGGACGACCATCAGCGCGGTGAACGGACCCTCCGTCACCAGCGCCACGACCACCGCCAGCGCCCCGGAGATCACGGCGCCGACCAGCGGGATGAAGGCGAACAGGAAGATGAACACGGCCAGCGGCACGGCCATGGTGACGTTCAGGAAGTACAGCCCGAGGCCGATGAAGACGGCGTCGATGAGGGCCACGAGCACCGTGCCGCGCACGTACGCGGTCAGCGTGCGCCAGGCGCGGGGACCTGCGCCCGCGACTCCGGGGCGCGCCGCGGCCGGGACCAGTCCGAGGACCCAGGTCCAGATCTTCTTGCCGTCGTAGAGCAGGAAGAGCGTGGAGAACATCGCGAGCAGCATGCCCGTCAGCACCTCGACGAGCACCGTCACGCCCTGGAGCCCGGCGGAGGTGATCTGCTCGGTGTTCGTGCCGATGGTCTCGCTGAGGTTCTTCGCGATGTCGTTGATCTGCTTCTCGGTCACGTGGAACGGACTGTCCAGTGCCCAGGTCTTGAGTTCGTTGATCCCCTCGCGAACCCGGTTGGACAGGTCGTCGAGGTTCTCCATCACCTGCCAGACCACGAACCAGCCCACGAGGCCGATCACGACGAACCCGAGGATCGCGGTCACGGCGGTGGCCAGCCCGCGCGGCAGCCCGAGCCGGCGCAGCCGGACCACGAACGGCTGGAGGAGCGCGGTCACCAGCATCGCGGCGGCGAAGGCGAGGACGACCAGGCGTACTTCGCTGATCACCTTCATCAGCACCCACAGCAGCCCGGCGAGCAGCAGCAGCCGCCAGCTGGCCTCGGCGGCGACGCGCACCCCCCACGGGATGACGCTGACCGGGTCGGGGCGTTCGGGCGGCCCCGGCTGACCGGCCGTGGCCCGCACCGCGGGGACGGGCGTCCCGGCGGTCACCACGGGGGTGGGCAGCGGCGGGTCTCCGGCGGCCTCGGCCTCGACCTCGGCACGCCGTTCGTCCAGCCGTGCCTCCATCCGGCTCAGTCTGCTCCCGAGCCGGCCGAGCCAGCCTGCCCTCTTCGCCATGTCGTTCCCTTCCCCCCGCCCACCGCGTCGGCGCGCCCTGTTCGGCCGCCCCGCACGACCGTACACGCGAGGAGCCCCGCACCGTAGGACGGTGCGGGGCTCCCCGGAGCCGGGTGGCGGCCTGTGGCCTTAGTACCAGTTGTTGGCCTGCCAGAAGCTCCAGGCGCCGCAGGGGCTGCCGTAGCGCTCGTTCATGTAGTTCAGGCCCCACTTGATCTGGGTGGCCGGGTTGGTGCGCCAGTCGGCACCGGCCGAGGCCATCTTCGTACCGGGGAGCGCCTGGACCAGACCGTAAGCGCCCGAGGAGGCGTTCACCGCCTTGTAGTTCCAGGTGGACTCGTGGTTGATGATGTTGGAGAAGCACTGGAACTGCCCGGCCGGGACCATCTGCTGGGCCATGGCCTTGACCTGGGCGACCGTGTAGGAGCCCTGGACGGGGAAGTCGCCCGCGTCACGGGAGGCGGACCGGCTCGCGGTCTCGCCCTCCTCGTCGCGCTCGGCCTTCGCCTTCGCTTCGAGGTCGGCCTTCTCCTTGTCCTTCTTCGCCTTGTCGGCCTTCTCGGCCTCCGCCTTCTTGGACTTGGCGTCCTCGGCGGCCTGGAGACGGGCGGCCTCCTCCGTCGAGCGCTTGGCGTCGGCGTCGGCGGCGTGGGCGATGGAGTCGGCCTGCTGGGCCAGGGAGGCGCTCTGGACCTCGGCCTGGTCGCCGACCGGGATTTCAGCGAGGAGAGTCGCGCCGGAAGCGGTCGTCTCGAGGTCGTTCGAGGAGGAGTCGCCCGTGGCAACGCCCACGACTGCGCCGACGGTGGTGACCGCGGTGGCCGAAGCCACTGCGAACCCCCGGACCGAGATCCGGCTCACACGGTGTCCTTCCAGCAGCGTCCGCAGTGACCGAGCGGGCGCAAGAGTGCCCCTCGACACTGGCCTCCGTGGTGGTGCGGTCACTGGAGGCGCGGGCCCGTGGGCAACTCCCCTGCGGGAGCTGCCGCGTGGTGCTCGGGCGGCATACGGCCAACGGTTCTGGAGTTGTGGTGCTGCGCGTACCTCACGAGAGATACAGGTGTGCCGTATGCGGGGCCTGACGGAAAACAGACTCTGCCGGACCTCGACGCCGCAGGGCAATTCCGCGTTGCGTGGGAAAGGTCACACCTGCGGGGGCTCCGCTGTTTCGGACAAAGGGCTGTGCAGCGCGGCGCCGCCCGGCTAGGCTCTGGGCCTTTTGCCGGGCGGCGCCAACTCATCTCTCCGCTATGGGGTTTTTGACCCGTTCGGTATCAGAGTGTCTCCAGCATTTCCGTGACCAGCGCGGCGATCGGGGAGCGCTCGGAGCGGGTCAGCGTGATGTGCGCGAACAGCGGATGCCCCTTCAGCTTCTCGACGACGGCGACGACTCCGTCGTACCGGCCGACCCTCAGGTTGTCCCGCTGGGCGACGTCGTGGGTCAGGACGACCCGCGAGTTGGCGCCGATCCTGGAGAGCACCGTCAGGAGGACGTTGCGCTCCAGGGACTGGGCCTCGTCCACGATCACGAAGGCGTCGTGCAGGGAACGGCCGCGGATGTGGGTGAGCGGCAGGACCTCCAGCATGCCGCGGCCCAGCACTTCCTCGATGACGTCGCGCCCGGCGACCGCCGAGAGGGTGTCGAAGACCGCCTGCGCCCAGGGGCTCATCTTCTCGGAGGCGTCCCCGGGCAGGTAGCCGAGGTCCTGGCCGCCGACCGCGTACAGCGGCCGGAAGACCATCACCTTCTGATGCTGCCTCCGCTCCAGCACCGCCTCCAGGCCGGCGCACAGGGCCAGCGCCGACTTGCCGGTGCCGGCCCGGCCGCCCATGGAGATGATCCCGATCTCCGGGTCGAGCAGCAGGTCGAGGGCGATGCGCTGCTCGGCACTGCGGCCGTGCAGCCCGAAGGCCTCGCGGTCTCCCTTCACGAGCCGTACGTTGCCGTCGGCGGTGACCCGGCCCAGGGCCTTGCCGCGCTCGGACTGGAGGACCAGCCCGGTGTGCACGGGCAGCTCCGCGGCCTCCGGTACGTAGAGCCGTTCCTCGGAGTAGAGGAGGTCGACCTGCTCCCCGGAGAGGGCGAGCTCGCTCATGCCGGTCCAGCCGGCGTCCGTGATGGCGAGCTCGGCCCGGTACTCCTCCGCGAGCAGCCCCACGGAGGAGGCCTTGATGCGCAGGGGGAGGTCCTTCGACACGACCGTGACGTCGTAGCCCTCGGCCTGGAGGTTGCGGGCGACCGCGAGGATCCGCGAGTCGTTGTCCCCCAGCCGGAAGCCGGCGGGCAGGACGCCCGGGTCGGAGTGGTTGAGCTCGACGCGCAGCGTGCCACCCAGATCGCCCAGCGGGATGGGGGCGTCGAGACGTCCGTACCGGACCCGGAAGTCGTCGAGCAGGCGCAGGGCCTGGCGCGCGAAGTAGCCGAGTTCGGGATGGTGCCTCTTTGCCTCCAGCTCGGTGATCACCACGATCGGGAGCACGACCTCGTGCTCGTCGAAGCGCTTGATCGCGTTGGGGTCTGCCAGCAGGACGCTGGTGTCGAGGACGTAGGTCCGCCTGTCGGGCAGGCGGCGCTTTGTGCTGGTCACCACGGAAGGACGTACCCCCTCGGAAGAGGTCGGGCCATGAAGACCGGACCGGTCAACGGCGCCAGTGCAAGGGCCGTTTTCCGGCCCTCCAATCCGTCCGTGCGAACCGCACGCGCGTCCTGGTGCAAAGGGCCTCCCGGGCGGACGGCCCTGTGCCGTCCGCTGAGACTCGACACCCGTGGATCGGACGTCGACCTGCCAGGGTTATGCCCTCGAACGTGCGCGGCCATGCCATGGCATATGACGGACGCTCGGTGAAGTCCTGGTGAAGGCCTTGCGCGGGGGACGAACGGGGACAGAGGGGATACCGGCGGACCGAGGGGGCGTCAGCCGCCGGGGAACCGGCCGCCCGGGGCTCAGGTGCCGTAGCGCCGGTGCCGGGCGGCGTAGTCGCGCAGCGCGCGCAGGAAGTCGACCTTGCGGAAGGCCGGCCAGAAGACTTCGCAGAAGTAGTACTCGGAGTGGGCGCTCTGCCACAGCATGAATCCGGACAGCCGCTGCTCGCCGCTGGTGCGGATGACCAGGTCCGGGTCGGGCTGGCCGCGGGTGTACAGGTGCTCCGCGATGTGGTCGATGTCCAGGACCTCGGCGAGCTCCTCGAAGGAGGTGCCCTTCTCGGCGTGCTCCAGCAGCAGCGAGCGGACCGCGTCGGCGATCTCCTGGCGGCCG
This sequence comes from Streptomyces sp. NPDC006512, assembly GCF_040611935.1. Taxonomy (NCBI): domain Bacteria; kingdom Bacillati; phylum Actinomycetota; class Actinomycetes; order Kitasatosporales; family Streptomycetaceae; genus Streptomyces; species Streptomyces sp. NPDC006512. The sequence goes on from NZ_JBEXPG010000006.1 coordinate 85,211, forward strand.
CCGTAGCCGACGGCGACGTTGACGAGTATCCCGCCGACGTCGTGCGTGGCCTGCTCGGCCTCCTTCAGCACGGACTGGGTCCGGGCGGGCAGGATGTCCAGGTTGCCGACGTGGTGGACGCGCCAGCGGCCGTCCGCCGCGAGGCCCCGGACCGTGTTCTCGATGATGTTGAGCAGCGGGCGGAGCTCGACCTCCGGCCGGTCCAGGTTGTCCGTGGAGAGCATCCACAGGGTGACGACCTCGACGTCCGTCTCGGTGCACCAGCCCAGCATCTCCGAGATCTTGTCGGCCCCGGCCTGGTGGCCCTGCTCCGTCGTGCCTCCGGACGCCTTGGCCCAGCGCCGGTTCCCGTCCAGGATGACGCCGATGTGCTTGGGCGACGCGTCATGGTCGAGGCGGCCTTCCACCCGGCGTGCGTAGAGCCTGTACACCAGGTCGCGCAGCTTCACGATCTTCGAGCCCCTCCGTGCAATGCCCCCGTGCGAATTGCGGTCTCCCCCGAGTCGGCCACATTACTGCGCGGCGGGATCGGGTACCCAACTCGGTCTGTCACAAGTCCGTGATAGGGAGGACATCGTGACTGATACCAATCCCTATCGGGCAGAGCCCTCGCGCTACGACTCCATGGAGTACCGCCGCACCGGCCGCAGCGGCCTCAAGCTCCCCGCCGTCTCCCTCGGCCTCTGGCACAACTTCGGTGACGACCGGTCCCTGGAGTCCCAGCGGGCGATCCTGCGGCGCGCCTTCGACCTCGGTGTGACCCACTTCGACCTGGCCAACAACTACGGCCCGCCCCCGGGCTCGGCCGAGCTGAACTTCGGCAAGATCTTCGCCCAGGACTTCGCGGCCCACCGCGAGGAACTGGTGCTCTCCACCAAGGCCGGCTACTTCATGCACCCCGGCCCCTACGGCGAGTGGGGCAGCCGCAAGTACCTGCTCGGCTCGCTCGACGCCTCGCTGAAGCGGATGGGCGTGGACTACGTCGACGTCTTCTACTCGCACCGCTTCGACCCGGAGACCCCGCTGGAGGAGACCATGGGCGCGCTCGCGTCCGCGGTCCAGCAGGGCAAGGCGCTGTACGTGGGCGTCTCCTCCTACACCGCCGAGCAGACGGCCGAGGCCGCCCGGATCCTGACCGGCATGGGCGTGCGGCCGCTGATCCACCAGCCCTCGTACTCCATGATCAACCGCTGGACGGAGGAGGACGCGCTGCTGGACACCCTGGAGGAGGCCGGCATGGGCTGCATCTCCTTCGCGCCGCTCGCGCAGGGGCTGCTGACCGGCAAGTACCTGAAGGAGATCCCGGAGGGCTCGCGGGCCACCCAGGGCAAGTCCCTGAACCCGGCGCTGCTCTCGGAAGACGTCGTCCGGCGCCTGAACGGGCTGAACGAGATCGCCGCGCGGCGCGGGCAGTCGCTGGCGCAGCTGGCGCTCAAGTGGGTGCTGCGGGACGACCGGATGACGTCGGCGCTGATCGGCGCGTCGAGCGTGAAGCAACTGGAGGAGAACCTGGCCGCGCTGGCGGGTGCGCCGCTGTCGGAGCAGGAGTTGAAGGAGATCGACTCCTTCGCCGTTTCCACCCCCGGCACCAACATCTGGGCCCAACGCGGCTGACCTGCGGCGATGTCGCCCGCTTGACCGCGGGGCGGCGGGAACGAAAAACGGGCCGGTCCGTGGGGGGGATACGGACCGGCCCGAGGGGGGGGTTCCACCATAACCCTTCGTAAAGCATGCTGCGTGCATTGGCGCGAGATGATTACGCTCCGAATCCGCCCAGCAGCACTCCGGTGAGTGCTCCGGCCGTCATGAAGGGCCCGAACGCGAAGCCCGCCTTCCGGGTCGCGCGCCCCCGCAGCACTAGGGAGAGCCCGTACAGGGCCCCGTAGAGGAAGCCCAGGAACGCCCCGGCCGCCCATACCCCCCACCCGTACCACCCAAGAGCGACCCCCAGGGGAAGCGCCAGCTTGACGTCGCCGAGGCCCATCCCGGCGGGGTTGATCAGGAACAGCACGAGGTACGCCGCCGCGAGCGCGCCCCCGCCCAGCAGCGCGAGCCGCCACGATCCGGCGGCGCCGGGGAGCAGGGCCGCCGCGCCGAGGAGGGCGGCGGTGGCGGCGGCGAGCGGGAGGGTGAGGACGTCGGGGAGGCGGTGCACCGCGAGGTCGACGAGGGCCAGCAGGACGAGCACCGGCGCGAGGGCGACGAAGACGCCGGTCTCGGGGCGGGGTCCCGCGGCGGCGGCGAGGGCGGCGCAGACCGCGGCGGTGACGGCGGCGGCCGTGGCGGCCCGGTTGCTGGGGGCGCCGCAGCGGTGTTCCGCGCACCGGGCGGGGCCCAGCCAGCCGGGGACGGGGTGCCCGTCCGGGCAGTGCGTCCGCCAGGGCTCCTGCGACGGTACGGAGAGCCGGTACGCGGCGCGGGGCAGCAGGAGCCCGGCGGCCGCGCCGTAGGTGGCGGCGAGGATGGCCGCGAGGATGCCCATCCGGTGACGTTAGGCCGTACCGGGGGTGCGGGGATGGGCCCGGGGGCCTACGCGCCCTGGCCCAGCCGCCCCCGGACCCGGCAAGGTGGCCGCATGGGGAACTGGACGAACGGCCACGGGACGCTGCGGGCCGGGGACGTGACGGTGGGTCTGGAGGTGGCGGCCTCGTACCGGGCACGGACGCGGGGGCTGCTGGGGCGGGACGGGATCGAGGGGGCCCTGCTGCTGACGCCGGCGGCGAGCGTGCACACCTTCCGGATGCGCTTCCCGATCGACGTGGCCTACCTCGACCGGAACTTCGGGGTGCTCGCCATACGGACGATGGTGCCGGGGCGGCTCGGCCTGCCCCGGCCGCGGGCCCGGCACGTCCTGGAGGCCGAGGCGGGCGCGATGGCGCGCTGGGGACTGCGCCCGGGCGTCCGCGTGGACCTGAGCCCGCGCTGAACCCGCGCTGAGCCCTCGCCGGCCCGCGCGACTCCCCCCGGCACAGGACTTTGGCGACACGATCTAGGGGCAGGGGCTCACGGGCGGTAGGTTGGGGCGGTTGAGCTGGGGTGGCAGGGGAGCGGCATGACGGAGAACGCGCGGATCAAGGCGCTGGAGCAGATCATGCCGGCGACGCACGGCGCCGACGAGGACATCGACTGGCAGGCGGCGGAGGCCGTCTGGGGGACCCGGTTCCCGGCGGACTACATCGCCTTCATGGGGCGGTTCGGCGCGGGTTCCATCAACGGCGAGGCCAGCGTGCTGCTGCCGCTGCCGAAGCCGGGGCTCCAGTGGGATCCGGCGGAGATGGCCGAGGAGACCGCCAACGCCCGTCAGGTGTGGGAGGCGGAGGGCGGCCGGGCCGCCTTCGACGTGGACCCGGAGTCGATCATCGCCTGGGGGGTGACCGGCGGGTCGGACATCCTGTGCTGGCTGACCTCCGACGCCGATCCGGACCGGTGGCCGGTCCTGGTCGTCGGGCGGCACACCGCCGATTCCTTCGCGGTGCACCCGTACGGCATGGCCGAGTTCCTGCTGCTGCTGTGCTCGGACGAGTTCGACGTGAGCCCGGTCAGCATCACCTTCTGGGACGCCGGGCACCTGAGCTTCGTGCACTGGCGCAAGGCCCAGCGCCGCTGGCAGGAGGGCCGCAACCCCGAAACGGGTGAGCCCGACCCGTACGCGGGCGAGTTCGCCGACTAGATATTTCCGGACACCCTTCAGCCCGTTTCCTGGCCGGAAACGGGCTTTTCGGCATGTCTCCCCATGTCTACGCGCGTCCGATTTGACGATCACATATCGGAAAACACCAGAGGGAATAGCCGCGCTTGGAGCATTGAACACAACTGCCGCCCCAATGGAATCAGCCACCCCACGGTCAGGAGAGAATTCCGGCCAACGGGCCACGGCGGGACACCCCAGCCCGGAGCAACTCATAAGTAATAACGGGACTCAAAAGAAAATCAGGGGAATCCACCCGTGCGAAGAAAATTGTTCGGCCCGGCCGCCTCGGCCGCCGTGCTCGGTCTGCTGGTACCGCTGTCCGGCTGCGGAGGTTCCGACGGCGGCTCCGGGGACGGTGGCACGCTGCGCCTGGTGGCCGCCGAATACGGCGACACCCCGGCCACCAGTTCCAAGGCCTACTGGGACAAGGTGACGGGTGATTTCACCGCCGCCAACCCGGGCATCAAGGTCGAGGTCCAGCTCCTCCCCTGGGCCGACATCGACCGCGAGGTCTCGCGCATGGTGAAGGCCGGCAAAGCGCCGGACATGGCCCTCATGGGTTCGTACTCGGACTTCGCCGCGCAGGGGCAGCTGTACGCCGCGGACGAGCTGCTTTCCATCACCGCGGAGGCGAACTTCCTCCAGCCGCTGGCGGAGGCCGGTTCGGTCGGCAGCACCCTCTACGGCCTGCCGTTCGTGGCCAGCAGCCGCCTGCTCTTCTACAACGACTCCCTGTTCTCCAAGGCCGGCATCACCGCGGCCCCCAAGACGTGGACGGACCTGAGGAACGACGCGAAGGCGCTCAAGGACAAGGGCGTGAAGTACCCGTACGCGATGCCCCTGGGCCCGGAGGAGGCGCACGCGGAGGCGCTGATCTGGGAGCTGAGCAACGGCGGCGGGTACGCGGACAACAGCGGCAACTACAGCCTGGCCTCCGAGCAGAACGTCGAGACGTTCCGCTGGATCAAGGAGCACATGATCGCTCCCGGTCTGGTCGGCCCGACCCCGCCGGCGAAGCTGAACCGCGCCGACGCCTTCGCCGCGTTCCTGCGCGGCGAGGTCGGCATGGTCAACGGCTACCCGTCGCTGCTCCACGAGGCGAACGCCAAGGGGATCAACGTCAAGGCGGTGCCGATGCCGGTCTCCGACGACCTGGGTGCCGGGGAGAGCACGCCGACCGTGGGCGTGGCCGACTGGATGATGGCCTTCAAGCAGAACGGCAAGGGCAAGCAGATCGGCACGTTCCTGGACTTCCTCTACCAGGACAAGAACCTGACGGACTTCGCGAACCGCTACCACCTGCTGCCGTCGACGGTCACCGCGTCCCGCACCCCGGCGGGCGGCGGACTCGGCAACACCGACGAGGCGTTCCTGACCGCCCTGCGCGGCGCGCAGCTCTACCCGGTGAACGACCCGTCCTGGGTGACGGTCAGCGACACCATCAAGCGGAGCATCGGCAGGGCCGTGGAGCCTTCCGTCGACCCGAAGACCGTCCTGGACGAGATCGCCGCGAAGGCGACCCAGGCCGGCAAGAAGCACTGAGGTACCCGTACGGAAGGCCCGCTGACACGGGACCTTCGCCTCCCTGCCCCACCGCATCCCGTGCGGCAGAATGGCTGACGGCACTTGATCCAAGGCCGCGGCCCAGTCGCCCGCCGAGCACCCACAAGGTGCGCGGGGCGGCCGGCCCCCACCTCCGGCCCGGCCCCGCCGGCCCCCCTTCTCCGGTCCTACCCGCTGATCTTCGGGTCGAAGGCCGTGCGGTACTGACCGCAGTCGGAATCCCAGCGCAGCGTGCCCGTGAGCGTCCCGTAGCCCGTGCGGGTCACCGACCACTCCACCGTGTACTCGCCGGTGTCGCACGCGATCCGCTTGCCCCCCTCGACCTTCTGACGCCCCGTCGCCGGCTGTCCGGTCAGTTCGCGGCGCACCTCCCCCGCCTTGGCCCCCTTCGCGGTGCGCAGTACGGCGTGCACGACGATCGGGTGCTTGCCGTCCTTGGTGGTGAGCGCCTTCTTCACCAGTGTCGAGTCGGACACCGACCAGGCGAACTCGTACGAGGGCTGCCAGGCCAGGGTCTTCGGGTCGGGGACCTGCCGTTCGTACTCGCGGGCGCCCTCGGGGCCGGGGGCGGTCACCGTCTTGTACTGGACGCCCGGGTGGAAGCGCACCTGGCCCTCCACCTTGTGCATCTCGTCCTTCGTCCACATCGACTTCATGGCCTTCTCGCCGCCGGCCGGGTCCTGGAGGTACGAGGTGCCCGGGGCGGCCGTGGCGGCGCTCTGGCCGAGGGCTGGGGCGAGGGCCGCCGTGGCGGCGGCGAGGGCGAGGGCTGCGGTACGGGTGCGGTTCATGCCGGGTCCAACGGGGGCCCGTGGCGGGCCGGAACGACGGCCCGGGCGCGTTCACCCGTACGGGAGCGGGCGGGGGCCGCACAGGTGACGAACCGCGTTCCGGCGGGGAAGGCGCGAGGATGCGCGGGCGGGTCGGGTCCGCCGGTCAGGCCTGGCCGGTTTCGAAGCGGCTGACGCGGCCGTCGGGGGTGACGTCGAAGCGCCAGGCGGTGCGCATCTCGCCCCAGGTGTCGTTGCGGTAGTCGACGACGAGGGAGCGGCCGCCGTCGGCCTCGGACGCGACGGCCATGTGGCCGCCGGAGGAGAAGACCTCCCGCTCGGTCCACTCGGCGAGGTCGCGGTCCGAGCCGTCGTCGGACATGGTCGCTCCGGGGATGAGGACCGCCCGGAGGGCGGCCCGGTCCCCGGCGTTGACGGCGTTGACGAAGGCGCGGACGGTGGGGTCGGTGAGCTGGGCGGGGTCGATCACGTGAGCCTCCTGGTCGTGCGTACGGTCGTGTGCGCCGGTCCCGTACGGGCTCGTACGGTCCGTCGTGCGCGACCAGGGAACACCCCGGGCGGCGGATGGGCGCCGACCTTCACCCGTTCGCCGCCGGACGGCGTGTCAGGGGGCGTGCCGGTCGGGGCAGGTCTTCAGGACGCGTCGGGTGCGTTGCGGACCGGGAAGCCGGTGGGCCGGCCCTGCTCCGCCAGCCAGGCCAGCACCTGGTCGAGGGCGGCGACGGTCTGGCGGCGGTCGCCTCCCCCGTCGTGGAAGAGCACCGTCGGGCCGTTGCCGAGCCCGCGCTTCACGGCCTCGACGATGGCGGCCGTGCCGGGCTTGCCGAAGTCCTTGGTGTCCACGTTCCAGCCGAGCGGGCGCATCCCGTTGGCGGCGGCGATGCGGCGGCTGTCGGGGGTGAAGGCCCCGCCCGGGGCGCGGTAGTACTCGACCTTCGCGCCGGCTCCGGCGGCTTCCTCGATCAGCTTCTTCGCTTCGAGGATCTGCGCCTGCTGGTAGGCGACGGGCTTCTTGTCCATCTTCGTGTCGTGGTCCATGGAGTGGTCGCAGAGCCGGTGGCCGGCCGCGACGACCCTCTTGACCAGGTCCGGGTGGGCCTTGGCCTGCGGGCCGACCATGCAGAAGGTCGCCTTCACGCCGTGCTCGGCCAGGACGTCGAGGACCTGGGGGGTCCAGCGGGGGTCGGGGCCGTCGTCGATGGTGATGTTGACGGCGTTGGCGCCGCTCTCCGACGCGTGCGCGATGCTCTCGGGCATGGCGGGTGCGCCGGGGGCGCCCGGCGCGGCGGGTGCGCCGCCGGGCCCGGTGCCGTTCGGCCGGGCCACGTTCTCGTGGGGGGCGGCGTGGTGGCCGTCCGTTCCGACGAGTGCGGTGACTCCCCACACGGTCGCTGCGACGGCCGCGGCCGAGGCCGCGACGGCTATCCCGGCCCGGAGGCCGAGCTTCTGCGTACGCGTCATGTGTCCACTCCCCATCCGCCCTTGAAAGGGTCCTGTGGGTCATGACGCCTTCGGACGGGGAGGGGTTCCGCCAAGTTGCCCCATAAATTGCAGGTAATGAGGTGTTTAGACCTTCATAGCCCCAGATGGCACGACAGGGGGCGACTGCCTCTTGAGCCCCTCCCGGCCCACCGGCGCGCACGGGACGCGGGCGCCGCAGCGGCTTCACCGCCGCACCGCCCCCACGCGAACGGCGGGCCCGGCGCGGGGGGTTCGTCCCGTGCCGGACCCGCCGTGGCGGTGTCCGTGGTGGTGCGTGCGCCTTCGGGGCGCGGGGCTCAGTGGGCCAGCGAGTCCTGGGGGGACGGCGCGGACTTCTCGGCGTCACCGCCCGCTCCGGCGGGGGCCGGGCCCGCGCCCCGCAGCGGGACCTCCTTGACGAACCAGGCCGCCACGAAGCCCAGTACGGCGACGGCCGCGCCGAGGAGGAAGGCCGAGTGCGTACCGGCGGCCACCGCGTGCTGGTAGGCCTCGCGCATCGCCTCGGGCAGCTTGGCCAGGCTCGCCGCGTCGAGCTGGGCGGAGCCCGCCGCGGCGGCGGCCTGGGCGCCTTGCCGTTCGACCATGGTCTCGGTGACCTGGGTGGTGAACAGGGAGCCCATCAGGGCGACGCCGAAGGAGCCGCCGAGCGTGCGGAAGAGGGTGGCCGAGGACGAGGCCACGCCCATGTCCTTCATGTCGACGCTGTTCTGGGCGACGAGCATGGTGATCTGCATCAGGAAGCCGAGGCCGGCGCCGAGGACGGCCATGTACACGCCGGAGACCAGGCGCGAGGTGCCGGTGTCCATCGTCGCGAGGAGGAACAGCCCCACGACCATGAGGGCGCCGCCGACGATCGGGAAGATCTTGTACTTGCCGCTGCTGGTGGTGACGCGGCCCGCGATCAGCGAGACGAGCATCATCGAGAGCAGCATGGGCAGGAGCAGCAGGCCCGAGTTGGTGGCGGAGGCGCCCTGGACCGCCTGCTGGAAGAGCGGGAGGTAGAGCACGCCGCCGAACATCGCGAAGCCGACGAGGAAGCCGATCACGGACATGAGGGTGAAGTTGCGGCTGCGGAAGATGTGCAGCGGCATGATCGGCTCGGCGGCCCTGGTCTCGGCGAAGAGGAAGGCGGCGGTCGACACGACGCCGACGGCGATCAGACCGATGATCTCGGCGGAGCCCCAGGCGTACTCGGTGCCGCCCCAGGTGGTGACGAGGACGGTCGAGGTGATGGCGATGGTCAGCAGTACCGCGCCCAGGTAGTCGATCTTGCTCTTGGCCCGCTTCTTGGGCAGGTGCAGCACGGCGGTGACCATGGCGAGGGCCACGGCGCCCAGCGGCAGGTTGATGTAGAAGGACCAGCGCCAGCCCATGTGGTCGGTGATGGTGCCGCCGACCAGCGGGCCGCCGATCATGGCGAGGGCCATCACGCCGGCCATCATGCCCTGGTACTTGCCGCGCTCACGGGGCGGAATGAGGTCCCCGATGATCGCCATGACGCCGACCATCAGACCGCCGGCGCCCAGGCCCTGGACGGCACGGAAGCCGATGAGCTGGCCCATGTCCTGGGCCATGCCGCTGAGCACGGAGCCGATGAGGAAGATGACGATCGAGGTGAGGAAGGAGCCCTTCCGCCCGTACATGTCGCCGATCTTGCCCCAGATGGGGGTCGAGGCGGCCGTGGCGAGGGTGTAGGCGGTGACCACCCAGGACAGGTGCTCCAGGCCGCCGAGCTCGCCGACGATCGTCGGCATCGCGGTGCCGATGATCATGTTGTCGAGCATGGCGAGCAGCATCGCGATCATGAGCGCCATGAGGACGACGCGCACGCTGCGCGGCTTCACCCCCGGATCCACCTCCCCCGCGGGTCCGGCCGTCTTGACTGTCTCGCTCATGTCCACTCCCCTGGCACCGGCACTTCGTCTCACGCCTGGCCGGGCACTTACTTGCCGCCCGGCTAGTTCACTACAATGGGGACGGTAGACCTGCCACTAGCCGGTCGTCAAGTAAGTACATATGTCGTACGTAAGTGTGGGGAGAGCCATGTCCAACAGCTCCAGCGGCGGTCCGCAGCAGCGGCGCGGCAACACGCGCCAGCGCATTCAGGACGTCGCGCTGGAGCTGTTCGCCGAGCAGGGGTACGAGAAGACGTCGCTGCGCGAGATCGCGGAGCGGCTGGAGGTCACGAAGGCGGCGCTGTACTACCACTTCAAGACCAAGGAAGACATCATCATCAGCGTCTTCGACGACGTGACCCGGCCGATCGACGAGCTCATCGAGTGGGCGCAGGAGCAGCCGCCGACGCTGGAGACGAAGCGGGAAGTGCTGCGCCGCTACAGCGAGGCGATGGCGGCGGGCGCGCAGCTGTACCGCTTCATGCAGGAGAACCAGGCGACGATGCGGGAGCTGAGCATCGGCGAGACCGTCAAGCGGCGGCTGTTCACGCTGGTGGAACTGCTGCGCACGGAGGAGGGTCCGCTGACGGACCAGGTCCGGTGCGTGAGCGCCCTGTTCACGCTGCACGCGGGAATGATGTTCCTCCAGCACGTGGAGGGCGACCCGGAGGAGACCCGGCAGGCGGCCCTGGAGGTCGCGACGGACCTCATCACCCGGGCCCACCAGCGGGGGGAGTGACGGGCCCGGCCGGCCGGGCGATCCGGCCGGCCCGCCGGGCTGCGCACCCCGGGCGTCCTACACGCGCAACGTGACCCCGTACCGCGCGCGCAGGCGGGCGATCTCCCAGCACGCCACGGCCGTGACCGACGCCGGGCCGCCCAGGAGGGCGCACGCCTGGACGAGGGGCGGGCCCGGCGGCAGCCCGCCGACCGCCAGGCTGACGGCCGCGAGCTCCCACACCAGGACGCCGGTGATCAGCGCCGGAAGGGCGGCGTGGACGCGGGACACCCCGAACACGGAGGGGATCAGCGTCAGGGAGGCGAAGGCCACGAAGAACAGCGTCCACAGCAGCGGGCCGAGCAGGACCAGCGGCCCCGCCATCCCGGAACTCTCGCCCAGGAGCACCATCGCCGCGAAGAGCAGCGGCACGGCGGTGAACGCGCCGAAGTACCACAGCGCCGCCCGCCCGGCGGGCCGCAGGCGCGCGCGCAGGCCCGGCCGGGCCGCCGGGGGTGCGAGCCGGATGACGACCAGGGCCACGAGCGGCCCCGTGAGCAGCAGCAGCCACGGCGTCATCGCGACGCGGAGGAAGTACCGCTCCTGGATCTCGGCCCAGTCCGTGGCCGTTCCGTAGACGGCGAGGATCACGGTGCTCGCCGCCAGGGCGGTCCACGCCCTGGCGCCCTGCACCCGCGCCATGAACGGGTCCAGAACGCGGGGATAGGCGTGTACGGGGAACAGCCGGTGCGACTGCCGGCAGGCCGTGCGGGCCAGCGGATAGGCCAGGAGCAGCAGCAGCGGCGGCCCGATGAAGACCAGGAACAGCACCCAGATGCACCCGGGCAGGCGCACGCCCTTCAGCACCTCCCACAGTGGCGGCCAGTCGCCCTCGCGGAGCTGCTCCCACCGCGCGCGGCGCGGCCCGCGCGGAGGGTGGCCCGGCCGGGGCGGCACCCCGCCCGGGTGCCATGCCGGGCCGTACGGATGGCGTCCACCACCGGGACTGGTCACACGGGGTCCCCTTCCTGTGCCGCGGGCGCCGCCGGAGTCTCCGGAGGGCCCTTCCTCCAGTCAACTCCCGGCGGCGGCAAGGGAAGTACGGCCGGACCACCATCGCCCCGACCTCGCCCGGGAAACGCCCCGCCCGGCCGCCCCGGCCTGATCCGGGCGGGGGCCGGGCGGGGTGCTGGGCGTCGGCGGCGGCCCGGTCAGGCCGGCCCTCCCGGCCGTGGCGCGGCCCGTGTCCGGTACGGGGCGAGGACGGCGTTCAGCCACTCCTCCCCCTCGGGCGTACCGAAGTCGACCCTCCCCGCAGCCACTTCCTCCAGCGGCGGCGCGGTGCCGCAGCGGTCCTCGAAGAGGACGGCGACCCGGTCGGCCGGCTCGCGCTTGGACGGCCAGACGAAGCCCTGCGCCCAGGGCGCGCTCCGGCGCCGGATCCAGTGGCCCCAGTCCCGGGTCTGGGGATAGTCCGCCGCCTCGGCGTGGACGAGCCACGGGTCCTGGGCGACGGAGGCCAGGTCCGCGCCGGACACCAGCGGGACGACGTCGACGTCGGCGGTGAGCCGCAGGAGGGACAGGCTGCGGCGTTCGAACGCGGTGCGGGGCAGGAGCCGTACGGAACCGTCGCTGTCGAACGGGATCGACCGCAGCAGTACCTCGCACACCGCCGCGCCCGCGCCGAGGCCCAGGTACAGGTAGCCGTACGGGTCGTAGGGCGTGCCGTCGAAGCGGCCGCCGTAGTAGAAGGGGTGGGCCGGACGGGAGTTGAAGGCGGTCGGGGCGCGGTGCGTGCCGTGGACGCGGTAGACGGGCGTGCCCGCCGGCAGCGTGGCACGGTTCGGCTCACCGGGCGGGGCGTCCGGCGGCGGGTACTTCGGCACGGCCCCTCACCCCTCCCCGAGCGTCCGCGCGGCGCCCAGCAGCTCCGGGTCGCGGCCGCGCCCGAGGAGGGCGGCGGGTGCGGTGCCCGTCCAGGCGTTGGCGGACAGCCACCAGTCGGCCGCGCCCCACGGGTCGCAGGCGGCGCCGAGCAGACCGTTGACCTCCCGTACGACCGCCCAGGGCAGCGCTGCGGCCTCGAACTGGAAGGCGGGCAGGCGGCGTCGGCCGTCCACGTCCGTGAGGACGATCAGCCCGGGGTCGCCGGCACCTTCCTCCCCCTCCGCCTCCGCCGGTATCGCGGGTGCGGCGAGCAGGCGGTCGCGGACCGGGCCGAGTACCGGGCCGACCATCGGGTTCCCGTCGACGAGGAGGAGGCACAGCTCGAGGGCGCGGTACCCGTGCGGGGGCGGGGCCGGGGACGCGCCCGCCAGCCGCGCACCGTCGCCGTCTCCGTGGCCGCCTCCGTCGCCGAGCAGCCGGGCGGCCTCCCGGGCGGGCAGGGCGTCGAGCACGCCCCGTACGGCCGCGTCCGCGACGGCGGCCCGGTCGGGGGCCGTCCGCAGCTCCGCGAGCCGCCCCCGCAGCGCTTCCCGGGCACTCGGGGGGACGAGGGCCGACAGCCTGGCCCAGTCGGCGGCGAAGGCCGCCAGCATCGCCGTGGAATCCATCCGCACCCGTCTCCCCCCGCGGCGTGCACCGGCCGCTCCCGTGGCCCACGGTATGCGTGCGCCCCGCGCCTGTCCGCTGCTTGACGGATCGCCTACGGCTACCCGAGGCGGCGGTCCCGGGCCTCGATGGGGACGTCGTTGATGCTGGCCTCGCGGCGGCGCATCAGGCCGGCCTCGTCGAACTCCCACTGCTCGTTGCCGTGGCTGCGCCACCACTGGCCGCAGGCGTCGTGCCACTCGTACTCGAAGCGGACGGAGATGCGGTTGCCGGTGTAGGCCCAGAGCTCCTTGCGGAGCCGGTAGTCCAGCTCGCGTTCCCACTTGTCCGCGAGGAAGGCGCGGATCTCGGTACGGCCGGTGAGGAAGCGGTCGCGGTTCCGCCAGACGGAGTCCTCGGTGTAGGCGAGGGCGACGCGCTCGGGGTCGCGGCTGTTCCAGGCGTCCTCCGCCGCCCGGACCTTGGCGCGGGCTGACTCCTCGGTGAAGGGCGGCAGGGGCGGACGTACGGCGGTGTCGGTTGCTGACATGGCGAGCCTTTCAGGGGTTGGCCCGATCGGGGAGAACGGGCGTTCTCACCGTAGAGAACGAGCGTTTTCCACGCAAGCGGAACTCGGCTACGCTGCCTTCATGGACTCCCCCGTGACCGATGACGAAGCCCGGACCAGGCTGCTGGACGCAGCGGAGGCACTGTTCTACGCCGATGGCATCCAGGCCGTCGGCATGGACCGCATCCGCGCGGAGTCGGGCGTCGCGCTCAAGCGGCTCTACCGGATCTTCCCCGCGAAGGAAGCCCTGGTCACGGCCTATCTGGAGCGGCGGGACCAGCGCTGGATGGCCGGCCTGAGGGAAGCGGTCGCCGGGGCACCGGAACCGGTCACGGCGGTCTTCGACTGGCTGGCGACCTGGTTCGCGGAGCCGGGCTTCCGGGGCTGCGCGTTCCAGAACGCCTACGGGGAACTGGGCGCGGGCCCCGCCGGGGTCCTGGACGTCGTCCACCGCCACAAGGCGGAGCTGCGGGACCTCCTGGCCGGCCTGGTCGGCCCCGACGGCCCGCCGGGACTCGCCGACCAGCTGCTGATCCTGGTCGAGGGGGCGACGGCGGTCGCGTCCCTCGACCCCGGCCCGGCCCCGGCCCACCGCGCCGCCGAAGCGGCCCGCACGCTACGGGGACACCCCTGAACCGCAGCCGGCCCCCGGCGCCCGGCCCCTGACCGACGCCCGGGGCGGGTTCGGGCCTGCCCGGGGTGCGCGCGCCCGGGCCGGGGCGGAGGCGCGGGCTAGCTCGCGCCGCGCGGGAAGGTGATCTCGACCCGGCGGTTCTTCTTGCGGCCTTCCTCGGTGCTGTTGTCGGCGATCGGGTAGTCCTCGCTGTAACCCCGCACGTCGAACGTCACGCCCGGGTTGGTGACGGTCTTGGCCAGCTCCGTCTGCACCGCGTCGGCCCGCTGCTTGGACAGCTCCTTGCCGTGCTCGTAGCTGCCCTGGTCGTCGGTGAACCCGAAGACCCGCACGCGGGTCGCCTTCTGCTGGTTGATCTCGTTGGCGATGGCCTGTATCCGGGCCGCCGCCTGGGCGTTGAAGACCGCGCTGTTCTCGGGGAAGAGCACCTCGGACTGCAGCGCCATCATGACGGTCTGGTTGGTCTCCTGCCGCCGCTGCTCCCCGCCGAGGTCCTCGACGACCTCGGCGATGTCGAGCACCTTGACGGGCGCGAGCGTACCGCCCTGCGGGATCTTGAGCCCCGGCGAAGCGGAGTCGATCGCCACGGGCGCGGCGGCGGACGGCTCCGTCCCGGGGGGAGCGGTGGGCTTGTCGTCGGCGTGGGCCGCCGTCGCACCGATCATGTGGACCCCCGCGATCACGAGGGCGGAGACGGCTGTGGCTGCGGCTACGCGGTGGCGTGTTGTCATGGGGTCACCCAGAGATTTTGACGGTGGCCGTGGCGAAGGTGGGCAGATTGAAGTCGACCTCTGTGGTCGAAGCCGGCGGCGCGGGGAACTGAGCGAAGAAGGGGATCGTTTGGCCCGGGTCGACGCTGGAGATGCCGGTGGTGCACAGACACCTGGCCTCGGTGTCACGCAGCACGTAGTACCGCTTCTTGCCGACCTTGTCGACCAAGGTCGCGCCGGCCACGGACTCTCCGCTCCCCTTCAGTTCGATACCGCGCCATGCCGAAGTCCCGGCAAAGGACTGGCTGCCAGTGTTTTTGATCTGGCCATTCACTGTGAGGAAGCCACCAGGGTCACGCTGCATCGAATTGATCACCAGCGTCATGCCGCTCGCCCCGGTCACAATGGCCAGCTCTTCCAGCGGCTGGGCACTCTTCCCCGCACTCGGTCCTGGAGCCTGCTCCGATCCCTTGGTTTGAGGTGTCGAAGCCTTCGGCGATTCCTGCGACTTCCCGTTGTCCTCACCACCGCCGCACCCGACCAACGTGATGGCCAGGGCCGCCACAACCACGACGGCCGCTCCCCCGCGGACCTTCCCCGTTTGCCGAATGCTCATCTACGCCGCTTCCTTGTCGATTTTTTTTCACTGTCAGTCAGTCAGACGCACGTCGAAGAGGTTCCTCGCCAATGTGCGCCACGGATCCGGCTTCGAAGGGTCGAAGGTCAACTCCTTCCCCCCCTTGCACTCAATCTTGATGAGAGCCGGCCTTTCGGGGGGACCCGGTGTGGCTGAAGGCTGGCCCGGTGACGGCGATGAGGGTCCGGCCGTGGGAGAGGGGGCCTCAGTCGCGGGTGGTGCTTGCCCCAGGTGGCATCGCGCTTCGATCACTGCGGTTGCATCAGCCGTCCCACGCATGCCGCCAGTCTCCGGAATCACCGAATCCCCCACCGTGCGATCGGTCTCGACCGTGACCTGGAAGCTCAGGACAGAGGGGACACACTTGGCCACGGCGCCGTTCCTGGCCGCGAACTCCGTGGCCTCCGCACAAGCGCCCCCCGCAAAGAAATGCTTGCCATCGAGAACTGCCGACCATTCCCTGGGTTGCAGATCTGCGAGGACCAGCCCAGGGGTCAAGTGATCGCGAGCATCACGGGCCGCCGCCAACGCAGCTGCATCAGCAGCACCTTGGGCGTCGCTTCGAGTGACCGAGGCCTGCCCTACGACGAAGAGCGCGAACGCGGCGAAGAGGAGCCCCGCCACTATCACGACATAGATGGGAAAGGCCTGGCCCCGGTCAGCCTCGCGCCTCCTACGCTCCATCACTACCCGGCTTTGATGTTCTTCACCGCCTCCTTGATCCGGGTCGTGATCTCGGTGCCGATGCCAGAACCCACGATCGCCCCAACGATCACGACCACGACCAGGATGATGCCCAGGTATTCGAACGCGGTTTGGCCTCGGTCCGTTTGCGAGTAGCGCTTGCGGATGCGGGCTACCGCCGTGTCCGTCCAGTCGTTCAGGCGGATCTTCGCCTCGACGGACGCCTTCAGCAGCGAATTGTGTGACATGGGGGTTCCCTCCCGGGCCGGTGCCGCTGTTGATTTGCGGACGGTACGCCGGGTTACGGGTCGTCACCAAGGGTCCCGGGGCCCAAATACGGACCCATTGCGCACTCCGTCTAGCCATGACCGGCCATCCCTGGACGGGCGGTTCCCAGCCAGCGGGCTATGGCTTCGCTGCGGGAGGTGCTGTGGAGCTTCGCGAAGATGCGGTTGATGTGGTTCTTGACCGTCTTCTCGCTGATGAAGCAGGCGCCGGCGATCTGCTGGTTGTTCATGCCGGACGCGATCAGGTCCATGATCTCCACCTCCCGCGAACTCAGCCCGAATCCTTCGGAGTTGGGCATCCGCTCCGTCGAGGGTGCCATAGTTCGTTGCTGTTGCGAAGAGGCGCGGAGTTCCGTGAGGAGGGCGGTCGCCGACGACGGGGTGAAGTGGGGGCGGCCTTCGCGGACGTCGCGGACGGCGCGGAGCAGGTCGTCGGCGGTGAACTCGCCGTGGACGAGGTAGCCCCCCGCACCCAGCAGCAGCGCTTCGCGGACGATCTCCGACTCCCTGCTGTACGTGAGCATCAGGACCGGGGCCAGCCGGACCAGGTGCGGGAGTGCCGAGATGCCGTCCACGCCCGGCATGCGGACGTCCAGCAGGATCACGTCGGGGGCGTGGCGCCGGGTGAGGTGGAGGGCTTCGTGGCCGTCGCGGGCCTCGGCGACGACGCGGAGGTCCTCCGTCGTGGCCAGCAGGGTGCTCAGGCCGGCCCGGACGACGGGGTTGTCGTCGGCGATCAGGACGTGGATCGGGGTCACGGGCTCGCGCTCCCCTCGGGGGTCAGGGCGCACAGGGGCAGGGTGAGGCGGACGCGCGTGCCGGGGCCGCCGGTGCGCGGGCCGAGGTCGAGGCGGGCGCCGACGGCGGCGGCGCGTTCCGTCATGCCGAGGAGGCCGAAGTGGCCCGTCCGGGGAAGGGCGGCGACGCAGAGCCCGGGCGGCAGGCCGGGGCCGTCGTCCTCGACGTCGAGCGTCAGGTGGGTCCCGTCGGCCGCGACGGCCACGACGATGCGGGCGGCGCCGGCGTGGCGGCGGGCGTTCTCGACGGCTTCCGAGGCCACGGCCAGCAGCTGGCGCGCCACCGCCGAGGGGAGGACGGGGAGCGCAGCGGCCGCCCGGAGTCCGGCGCCGGGGGTGGCGGCCACCAGCTCGCGCAGTCCGCCCAGCAGGCAGACGCCGGGGGCGAGGAGGTCGCGCCGCAGGTCGGTCAGCAGGTCCCGGGACTCGCCGGAGGCCCGCCGGGCGGCCGCGGCCACCAGCTCGGCCTGGCCGCGGATCGCGGCGGGGTCGGACATGCGGGAGAGGGCGTCGGCGGCCAGGGCCAGGCCGTGCAGGGTCTTCGAGACGGAGTCGTGCATGTCGCGGGCGAGGCGTTCCCGTTCGGCGCGGACGGCTTCGGCGACGGCGAGGCGGGCCCGGGTCTCGGTCAGGTCCTGCCCGGCGCGGCCGAAGCGCAGGAGGAGGTCTTGCAGGGAGGCTCCGGCGGCTCCGGCGAGGAGGCAGAGCAGGGTCAGGACGAAGCCGCCGCCGACGGCCGCGACGGCGATCGCCTGGGCGGCCGCGTACAGGGCGGAGCCGCGCCAGCCGTGGACCAGCCCGGCGAGGAGGGGGGTGCACAGGCAGGCGAAGCCGAGGGGGGAGGCGGCGGTGGCGGTGATCAGCAGCAGGAGGCCGAGGGCGGTGTCGGGGGCGAGGAGCCAGCGGTGGCGCAGCAGCAGCGGCCCGAAGCGCTCCCAGTCGCGGAAGAGGACGTACGAGAGCATGAAGGTGAGCAGGACGGCCGCGCCGACGAGGTACGTGGGTCCGCCCGGCGCGGTGTTGGCCAGGGCCAGCGGGGCGCCGAGGCCGATCATCACCAGACGGAACGCGAAGACCTGCCGGCACAGCGACTGGAGGGCGTTGGAGCGCAGGCGCAGGGAGGGTTCCGCCGTCCGGGGGTCCCGTGCGGCGAACGCTTCGAAGCCCAGCGTGGTCATGGCTCACCCGCCTCCGAGGAGGGCGCCGAAGTCGACGTTCGCGCCGTAGACGAAGCCGCAGACGAGCAGGATCAGCGTGCCGGGCAGCATGAACATGGTGACGGCGAAGGTGGCTTTGGGGACGGCCCGGGCGGCGCGCCTGCGGGCGTTCTGGGCGTCCGTGCGGCGCATGTCCTCGGCGATGGCGATGAGGGTCTCGACGATGGGGGAGCCGAGTTCCTCGCCCTGCTGGAGGGCGGTGACGAACTGGGCGACCTGTTCGGAGTCGTTGCGCCGGCGCAGTTCGTCGAAGGCCTGGCGGCGGCTGACGCCCATGTCCATCTGCTGGAGGGTGATGCGCACTTCGTCGGCCCAGGGGCCCTCGTACTTGTGCGCCACGCGTTCCAGGGCCTGCCGGAAGCCGAGTCCGGCGCTGACGACGACGGCGAGCACGTCGAGGAAGTCGGGCAGGGTCCGCTCGATGTTGTCGCGGCGGACGCGGATCGCGGACCACAGGCCCGCCTCGATCCAGAACAGTCCGAAGGCGACCATCAGGAGGGCGGGCACCAGCTGCCCGTTCATCAGCATGGCGACGGCGCCGAGGCCCCCGAGGAACCCGTACACCGCGCGGCGGGCGGCGTAGCGGTCGATGGTCAGGCCGGACGGGTTGCCGGCCATGTCGATCTGGCGTCGTTTGCGGGCCACCTGCTTGGGGCCCATCAGGCGCAGCACGAGCGGTACCCAGCGGATGCCGAGGCGGTCGACGAGCGAGCCGACGGCCGTCGTACGGGTGGCGCCGACCTCCAGGGCCAGGGCGAGGTCGGTGGGGAGTTTGACGTCGGCGCGGTAGAGCCGGATGCCGTGGAGGATCCCGAAGACGGAGAGGCCGAGGGCCAGGGCGAGGGCCAGGGGCAGCAGGGCGGTCATGTGGTCGTCCCCCTCACACGTCGATCTTCGAGAGGCGGCGGATGAGGACGAAGCCGAGGGCGAAGAGGCCGAGGGAGACCAGCACCGCCACCTGTCCGACGAGTGCTCCCGTCATGCGGTCCAGGGCTCCGGGCATCATCGCGTTCACCAGGAGCAGCGAGCCGAGCCCGATGGCGGGGACGAGGTAGGCGGTGACGGTGACCTGGGAGAGCTGGGTACGGATCTCCCTGCGGGTCTCCTTGCGCTGTTCCAGGGTCACGGTCAGGTTCCGCAGGCTTCCCACGATCGCGCCGCCGGCCCGGGCGGACAGGACGAGGGTGGAGACCAGGACGACGAGTTCGCGGGAGGGCAGCCGGTCCACGATCTCGCCGAGGGCCTCCTCGATGGAGTGTCCGACGGCGAGGCGGTCGGCGACGCGGGAGAGTTCCTCGCCGGCCGGGGCCTCCAGTTCCTCGGCGGCGATGCCGATGGCCGTGCGCAGGGCCAGGCCGGCCTGGGTGGCGTTGGCCAGGATGCGGGCGAGTTCGGGGAGCTGGTTGATGAAGCGTTCGGTGCGGCGGGCGCGCTGCCAGTTGAGGAAGGCGTTGGCGGCCCAGATGCCGATGAGGCCGGCGACGGGGCCGAAGAAGGGGGCCAGCAGGGAGGCGGAGACCAGCCAGACGCCGGCGATCGCCATGAGCATGTAGACGAAGAACTCGCCCGGGGTGAGATCGAGGCCGGTGGTGGCCAGCTTCAGTTCGATGCCCCGGCCCAGCCGGGTCCCGCGCAGGCGGCGGTCCACGCCACGGAAGCGGCGCCGGCGGCCGGCCGGCTCGGGGGCGCCGCTCGCCGACAGGCGTTCGATGAGGGCGGCGCGCTGGGCCTGTCCGGCGGCGTAGGCGTGTACGCCGAGGGACACGAAGAGGCCGGCCAGGAGGGTGGCGCCGAGGGTGAGGAGGACGAGATGGTTCACAGGACGGTCCGAGAGGTGAGCGGGTCGAGCGGGTCGTACCGCTCGTCCGACAGGGCGACCCCGAAGGCCTGGGGAATCGGCTGGCTGTTCATGTAGAGGCGCTCCGCGATCCGGCGCGGCAGCGGGTGGTACGTGAAGTGGCCGTGGACGCGCCCGTCGGCGCCCATGGGCTGGGCGACGTAGCGGCAGACGGTGGTGATGCGGAAGGGCTCCCGGCCGTGGGAGTCGAGGATGGAGATCTCCGTGATGCGGCGCGAGCCGTCGCCGAAGCGGGTCAGCTGGACGATGACGTTGACGGCGCTGTTGATCTGGTCCTGGAGGGCTTCGAAGGGGATCTCGACCTCCGACATGGAGGCGAGGGTCTGGAGGCGCATCAGGGCGTCCTGGGAGCTGTTGGCGTGGACGGTCGCGAGGGAGCCGTCGTGGCCGGTGGACATCGCCTGGAGCATGTCGAGGGTCTCGCCGCCGCGGACCTCGCCGACGATGATGCGGTCGGGACGCATGCGCAGGGAGTTGCGCACGAGGTCTCGGATGGTGATCTGGCCCTTGCCCTCGACGTTCGGCGGCCGGGATTCGAGGCGGATGACGTGCGCCTGCTGGAGCTGGAGCTCTGCGGAGTCCTCGATGGTGATGACGCGCTCGCCCTCCGGGATGAGTCCGGAGAGGGCGTTGAGGAGGGTGGTCTTGCCGGTGCCGGTGGCTCCGGAGACGATCACGTTCATCTTCGCCTGGACCAGCCCGGACAGCAGCAGGAGCATCTGCTCGTCGAGGGAGCCGAGGGCGATCATCTCGTGGAGGGTGAAGGCGCGCGGGAAGCGGCGGATGGTGAGGGTGGCGCCGGTCAGGGAGAGCGGCGGGATGATGACGTTGACGCGCTCGCCGCTGGGGAGGCGGGCGTCGACCATCGGGTTGGCCTCGTCCACGCGGCGGTTCACGGTGGACACGATCCGCTCGATGGTCTGCATCAGCTGCTCGTGCGAGGCGAAGCGCAGGGGGAGCTGCTCGACGCGGCCGGACCGCTCGACGAAGATCTGGTCGGGTCCGTTGACCATGATCTCGGAGATGGAGGCGTCTTCGAGGAGGGGTTCGAGCACGCCGAGGCCGAGGGCTTCGTCGACGACCCGGCGGATCAGCTGGGCGCGCTCGGCGGTGGACAGGACCGGGCCCTCGCGGCTGATGATGTGCCCGAGTACGCGTTCCAGGCGCGCGCGGCGCTCGGCGGGCGCGAGCGCGGACATCTCGGCGAGGTCGATCTCTTCGAGGAGCTTGGCGCGGTACGCGGAGACCAGGCGGCCGTCCTCGCGGGGGCTGTGGCGGTCGTCGGGGGTGCTGACCCGGGAACGCAGGCTCATGGGCGGGCTCCGTTCGGGTTCGGGTCGTCGTTGGGCATCACGGCGGTTGCCCTGGCCGGGTCGGGGTTCAGTCCCGGGATGATCGAGTTGATCCGGATGGAAACATTCGCGGTGACGGCGTCGGCGTCCTTGCTGACGGTGACGTCGGCAGTCAGACCGCCCCGTACGGCGGCCCGGCCCGCCGCGGCCCCGCCTGAGCCCTTGCGGGCCTCCACCCGGGCCGCGGTGCGGGCGGCACTGTCCGCCTGTTCGTGGACGTAGGCGATCCAGCCCAGCTGGATCCCGCACAGCGCGACGAACAGCAGGATCGGTACGAAGCCGATGTACTCCAGGGCCACTTGGCCCCGGTCCGAGCGGATGCGCCGTCTCATGACGTCACTCCTCCCTCTCCATGGCCGCACCGGCCGTGCCGTCCAGGGAGCCGAAGTTGAGGCCGGGGAACAGGACGGGGATCTGGACCGTCACGGTCGCCTTGTAGACGCCGCTGGACGGTGGTCCGCATTCCACTTCCATGTCCCAGGCGCCCCCGATGTGCTCCCCCGCCGCCGCCACGCAGGCCTGGTCGTCGCGCACCGCCCCCGCCCGCGCCGCCTCGTCGGCCGCGTTGCCGACCAGGGAGAAGGCGTAGCCGATCAGTACGCACTCCCACACCGCCGCGACGAGCAGCAGGATCAGCGGGACCATGCCGACGAACTCGACGGCGACCTGACCCCGGTCGGAGCCGGTGCGCGCGGACCGCGGGGCGGCCATCGGGTCAGCCCTCCCGGCCGCGGCGGAGCCGGGCCACGGGGCCGGGGGCGCGGACGGCGAGGGCGCTGCCCGGGGCGGCCTTGGGGTCGTCGGGGACGGCGAGGAGGCCCAGTTCGCCCGCCAGGGTCCACAGGGCCTGTTTGACGGTGGAGCGGTTGTCGAGGTCCTGGACGCGGCCGGCGTCCACGACGCCCTGGAGTTCCTTGAAGGCGGCCGGGACGGGGGTGCGGGCGACGCGGGTCTTGGTGATCTTCTCTATCAGGGCGGGCTGGATCTCGGTGTGCTTGCTCCAGCGGTTGACGACCACGGTGGTGTCCTCGGCCTTGCGCACCTGGAGCCGTTCCCACAGGCGGACCATCCGCTTGGCCGCGCGTACGGAGACGACGTCCGGGGTGGCGACGAGCACCGCCACGTCGGCCATCTCCACGGCGGTGGCGTTCGCGCCGGTCACCTGGGTCCCGCAGTCGACGACGACGAGTTCGTAGCGGGCGCGCAGGGCGCCGATGACGTGCCGGGCGGCCCGGTCGTCGACCTCCTCGCCGCGTTCGCCCTCGGCCGGGGCCAGCAGCAGGGCCAGGCCGGTGCGGTCGTCGTAGACGGCGTCCTGGAGGACGCGCGGGGAGATGTCCTGGATCCCGGCGAGGTCGGCGATGGAGCGCCGGAACTGGACGTCGAGGTACGAGCCCACGTCCCCGGCCTGGAGGTCGAGGTCCACGAGGGCGGTGCGGCGCCCGGAGGCGGCCGCGGCGAGGGCGAACTGGACGGCGGTGAAGGTGGTGCCGACGCCGCCCTTGGCGCCGGTGACGGTGACGAGCCGGCCGCCGGGGCCGGTGGGGGCGTCGGCGCCCCGCCCGAGGTGGCGTCGTACTCCGACGGACCACTGGGCGGCGGCCTGGACGCGGGCGGCGAGTTCCTCGTAGCCGAGGGGCAGGCCGACGAGGCCCCGCGCGCCGGAGTCCATGGCGGCGGAGAACAGGCCGGGGCCGGCGTCGGAGGAGAGCAGGACCACGCCGACGGCCGGGAAGCGCAGGGCGACCTCGCGGACGAGTTCCAGGGCCGGGGCGGGGCCGATCCGCTCGTGGACGAGGACGACCTCGGGGAGTTCGTCGACGGACTCGGCGGCCATCCGGCCGAGGGTGTCGAGGAGGGAGGTGGAGTCGGGGACGGGAGGGGCCGGCTCGGCGTCCGGGAGCTGGCTGAGCAGGGCCACGATGGCGCGGGCGGCGTCCGCGTCACCGGCGGCGGGCAGGATCCGGGTGGTCATCCGCGCCTCACTTGTCCCCGTCGAGGGTGTACGTGCGGTCGCTCGGGCTGGGCGCCGAGTCGGTGCCGGGGGCGACCAGGGCCAGGCGTACGTGCTCCGCGAAGGATTCGGCGTACGCGACGCGCTGGGTGTCCTTGGTGTTCAGGGCGAAGGTGATCGGGACGGCTTCGGCGGGGCCGTTGCGGTCGCTGTTCTTCTCCAGGGCGGTGAGTTTGCCGACGCCGAGGACGCGGGCGTTGGCGACGATGATGACCGACCGGGACGGGTCGGTGTCCTTGGCGCCCTTGAAGGTGGCGATGATGTTGACCTTGGCACCGGAGGTGATCTTGCCGGCCACGCCCGTCGCCGCGTCGATCATGATGGCGATCTCCTGCTCGCCGGCCTGGAGCTGCGGCTTGTCGACGAACATGTCCGTCTGGAGCAGCGAGCCCTTCTTCAGGGTGGTGAGCGCGATCTTGTCCTTGAGGGTGCCGAGGTCGGTGACGGCGGTGTCGGACAGCCAGCGTTGGGGGACCGTGACCTCTTCGAACTGGCCCGCGCCGAGGGCGCTGTAGGGGGCGATGTCTCCCTTGACCCGGTAGGCGACGACCTCGGCCCCGACCTTCGAATTGACGTCGCCGATGACCACGAGGACCCCGCCGAACGCCGCCAGGGCGCACAGGACCGACAGCAGGAGCAGGATGACGCCGCGGCGCTGGCGTGAGTTCATGAGCCGTACTACCTCGCCGTTCTTCGTTCGTTCGGGCCGGTCAGGAGCTGGATCTGGAACGGGCGGCCGCCTCGGGCGGCGGGGCGGCCAGGGGGGCGGAGCAGAATCCGCAGCGGTCTCCGATGAGTTCGAACCCGCACCAGCGGCACTCCTCGCGGCGTACGGAGGAGACCAGCTGGTAGAGCACGGCGGGGTCGGGGATGGCCGCGGCGAACTCGACGAGCTTCTGGGTCGCCCACCAGAGGGGCGAGTCGTCCGGCAGGGGGTTCTCCATGACGCCCTGCACCTGCCAGGCCGGGGCGAGTTCGGCGGTGACCCAGTCGGAGGACAGCTGTCCGCGGGCGAAGGTGAGGTGGGTGGCGAAGCCGGGTCCGGGCGGCAGTACGCCGCCGTGGGCGCCGGCCGCTCCCGACGACCCGAGTTTCGCGAGGTGCGCGGACGGGTGGGCCAGTACGGCGAACTGGGCGCTCGGCGACCAGGACCTGGCGTGCGCCTTGAGGCCGACGGGGACCCGGTCGAGCTTCGCGACCGTGCCGAGCAGGGCGCCCGCGTAGATGTAGTGGGAGAGCAGCCGGGCGGCCGAGGCGATGACCCCGGGGCTGAAGTCGCAGACGCTGAGCTGGCGGAGCTGACGGACCAGCACGGCGGTGCCCAGCGGCGGGAGGTCGATGTCGAGGAGCGCGATCCGGTCGGTCTCCAGGATGGCCCGTACGGTGTGCAGGCGGCGCGAGGTGGCCGCCGGCAGCCAGCTCGGTACGACGACCACGAGGTGGCCGTGCCGGTCGAGCAGGGCGGAGGTCTCGGCGAGCGCGCCCTCCAGGTCCGCCTCGCCGGGCGGGCGCAGTACGGCGGCGCCCGGGGTGTGCCGGTCGGGGGCCGGCAGCACCAGATCGGCGCTGGTGACAGCGATGGCGGTCGGCACGCGAATCCCCCCGTTCACCCGGTACGCCGCGCACGTTCCCGCGGCCGTCACGTACGCGCACGTACTGCGCGACCGCAAACTCCCGACGCGCCTTCCCCCTTGCCCCAGCACCATATCCGCGACCTCCCTGGTGGGGCAGGGCCTTGCGGATTCCCGTGCCGGAAGCACATGTCACAGGTGGCGGGAAACCCGGACAACCGGGATTCGAGGCCCGTCCATTTCAAGCCACATTGCAAAGACCCTTGACACGGGGATTGGTCTGGACCAACTTGGCTGCGCCAGCACATGGTTGACGGGACCCCCCACTCCCCCTCATTCCGCTTACCCCTTCCTCCCCCCACGGAGCCCACGTGAACCGCATACGCTCCCTCGCCCTGCTGGGCGCGGCCACCCTCGCCGCGGGCGGCCTGACGGCCCTCGCCTCCGGCACCGCCCAGGCCGCCGACGTCAACGTCGCGCGCAACGGCGGCTTCGAGTCCGGCCTGGCCAACTGGTCCTGTTCCGGCGGCACCGGCGCCTCCGTCTCCTCCCCGGTCTACGCCGGGTCCGGCGCGCTGCGCGCCGCTCCGGCGGGCCAGGACAACGCCCGGTGCAGCCAGACCGTCACGGTCAAGCCGAATTCGACGTACACGCTGAGCACCCAGGTCCAGGGCGGTTACGTCTACCTCGGCGCGACCGGCACCGGTACGCAGGACGTCTCCACCTGGACCCCCGGCTCGGGTTCGGGCTGGCAGAAGCTCTCCACGACCTTCTCCACCGGTCCGAACACCACCCAGGTCACCGTCTACACGCACGGCTGGTACGGCCAGAGCCCCTACGTGATCGACGAGTTCAGCGTGTTCGGCCCCGACGGGGGCGGCGGCACCGACCCCGGTCCGGGCATCCCGGGCGCCCCCGCGGGGACCGCCGTTTCCGGCCAGAGCGCGAGCGCGCTCACCCTTTCGTGGAACGCGGTCAGCGGCGCCGCCGGCTACCACGTCTACCAGGACGGGGTGCGCGTCAGGACGGTGACGGACGCCTCCGCCCAGATCACCGGGCTCGCCGCCTCGACCTCGTACTCCTTCCAGGTCAGCGCGTACAACGCGGCCGGCGAGGGCCCGAGGTCCGCGGCCGTGACGGGGACGACGACGGGCGGCGGCCCCGGCCCCGGCCCGAACCCGTCGGTCCCCAAGCACGCGCTGACCGGCTACTGGCAGAACTTCAACAACGGCGCGACCGTCCAGAAGGTCTCCGACGTCTCCGACCAGTACGACATCATCGCCGTCTCCTTCGCCGACGCCACGACCACGCCCGGCGCCATCACCTTCAACCTCGACTCGGCGGGCCTGAACGGCTACACCGTCGCCCAGTTCAAGGCGGACGTCGCCGCGAAGAAGGCGGCCGGCAAGTCGGTCGTCCTCTCCATCGGCGGCGAGAAGGGCACGATCACGGTCAACGACTCCACCTCGGCGAACAACCTGGCCAACTCGGCCTGGGCGCTGATGCAGGAGTACGGCTTCAACGGCATCGACATCGACCTGGAGAACGGCCTCAACCCGACGTACATGACACAGGCGCTGCGCGCCCTGTCGGCGAAGGCCGGCCCCTCGATGGTCCTGACCATGGCGCCGCAGACGATCGACATGCAGTCCACGCAGGGCGGCTACTTCAAGACGGCGCTCAACGTGAAGGACATCCTCACCGTCGTCAACATGCAGTACTACAACAGCGGCTCGATGAACGGCTGCGACGGCAAGGTCTACTCCCAGGGCTCCGTCGACTTCCTGACCGCCCTGGCCTGCATCCAGCTGGAGGGCGGCCTCGACCCGTCCCAGGTGGGCATCGGGGTCCCGGCCTCGCCGAGCGGCGCGGGCAGCGGCTACGTCTCGCCGACGGTCGTGAACAACGCCCTGGACTGCCTGGCCCGGGGGACGAACTGCGGATCCTTCAAGCCGTCGAAGACCTACCCGGGTCTGCGCGGGGCGATGACCTGGTCGACCAACTGGGACGCCAAGGCGGGTAGCGCTTGGTCCAACGCGGTGGGTCCGAAGGTCCACGGGCTCCCGTAGGCGGTACGTGTGGGGGTGGCCGGTTCGGGTCGGCGCAGCCAGCGGGCTCTTGACCAGTACATGCCACGAGAGCACGCTGTGCGCGTCCGCACGGCTACCCCCACACTCCCGACCCAGGAGAACGCATGCGGCTCCACACCCGCCGGAGGGCCGCCGTCACGGCGGCCCTGCTGGCGCTCGCGCTCGGCGCACCCGCCTACGGCATGAGTGCCACGGCAGCCCCGCCGCCCACCCCGTCCACCGCCACCCAGGACGAGGCGATCGTCCAGTACCGGATCCACGGCCCGTCCACCGCCGAAGACCGGACCGCGCTGCTGCGCACCGGCGTGTCGATCGACGAGGTGGACGACCACACCGTGGTCGTCAGCGCCGACACCATGCAGGCCAAGGACCTCCGCAAGCGCGGCTACCAGTTGACCGCCCTGCCCGGGCCCCCGGACCGCTCCGAGCCGGGCATCGCCGCCGGCACCATGGACTTCCCGTCCGCCGACTCGAAGTACCACAACTACGCCGAGGCGACCGCGGAGATCGACCAGCGCATCGCCCAGTACCCCGGGATCATGAGCAAGAAGGTCATCGGGAAGTCCTACCAGGGCCGCGACCTCTTCGCGATCAAGATCAGTGACAACGTCGCCACCGACGAGGCCGAACCCGAGGTGCTCTTCACCGCGCACCAGCACGCCCGCGAGCACCTCACCGTCGAGATGGCGCTGTACCTGCTCAAGGAGTTCGGCTCCAAGTACGGCACCGAGTCCCGGATCACCAACGCCGTCAACGGCCGCGAGATCTGGATCGTCCCGGACCTCAACCCGGACGGCGGCGAGTACGACATCGCCACCGGCTCCTACCGCTCCTGGCGCAAGAACCGGCAGCCGAACTCCGGCTCCTCCTACGTCGGCACGGACCAGAACCGCAACTGGAACTACAAGTGGGGCTGCTGCGGCGGCTCCAGCGGCAGCAAGAGCTCCGAGACCTACCGCGGCGCGGCCGCCGAGTCCGCCCCCGAGGTGAAGGTGGTCTCCGACTTCGTCCGCAGCCGCGTGATCGGCGGCAAGCAGCAGATCAAGGCCTCGATCGACTTCCACACCTACAGCCAGCTGGTCCTGTGGCCCTTCGGCTGGACCTACAACGACACCGCGCCCGGCTTGACCGCCGACGACCTCGCCGCCTTCAAGAAGGTCGGCACCGGCATGGCGGCGAGCAACGGCTACACGCCCGAGCAGTCGAGCGACCTGTACATCACCGACGGCACGATCGACGACTGGCTGTGGGGCAACCAGAAGATCTTCGCCTACACCTTCGAGATGTACCCGTCGAGCGCGGGCGCGGGCGGCTTCTACCCGCCCGACGAGGTGATCGACCGCGAGACCTCCCGCAACAAGGAGGCGGTGCTCCAGCTCCTGGAGAACGCGGACTGCATGTACCGCTCGATCGGCAAGGAAGCCCAGTACTGCACGTGATCCCCGGCTGACCGGCCGGAAGGCCGGCCGGTCGCCGGCCGGGGGCGCCCCACCGCCAGGGGGGCGCCCCCTCGGCGCGCTCAGCCCAGGACGGCGAGGGCGTCGATCTCGACCAGCAGCCCGGCCGGCAGGCCCACGTAGACCGTGGTGCGGGCGGCCGGGGCCTCCTTGAGGCCCTGCTCCTCGAAGTACGCGTTGTAGATCTCGTTCATCTCGGCGAAGTGGCCCGTGTCCGTCAGGTACACGCGGATCATCATCACGTCGTCCCATTCCGCGCCGCCCGCCTCCAGCACGGACCGGACGTTCTCCAGCGTCTGGAGGGTCTGCTCGCGCAGGGTCGGGCCCGCCGGGGTGGGCGCCCGGCCCTCGACGTGCGGCAGGAAACCGACCTGGCCGGCTACCTGGAGGATGTTGCCCTTGCGCACGCCGTGCGAGAACTTCGCGGGCGGCGCGGTGTGGGTACCGGGGGTGACGGCGGTCTTCTCGGTCACGAGGCGTCCTTGCTGGGTTCGGAGCCGGAGTACTCCCGGCTGATGGTGTCGGCGGTACGGCGTACCAGGGGCAGCAGTTCGAGCAGTTCGTCGGGGCCCGCGACCACGCCGGGCGCCGAGACGGACATCGCGGCGACGACCCGCCCGCCCGGGCCGCGCACGGGCGCGCCCACGCAGTTGAGCGCCTCCTCGTGACCGCCCAGGTCGGCGGCCCAGCCCTGCCGGCGCACGAGGGCCAGCTCGGTCAGGAACGCCTCCGCGTCCGCGGTCGAGCGGGCGGTGTAGCGGGGGTAGTCGATGCGCGCGGCCAGGCTCCGCCGGTCGGCCTCCGGCAGGTCGGCGAGGATCACCTTCGCGACGGCGGCCACGGTCAGCGGGACCGGCCGGCCGATGCGGGAGTACATCCGCACCGGGTAGCGGCTGTCGACCTTGTCGATGTAGACGACCTCGTCGTCCTGGTGCAGCGCCAGGTGGACCGTGTGCCCGGTGAGCCGGTTCAGCTCGACCAGGTGCGGGTGCGCGACCTCGCGCACGTCCAGGTTCTCCACCGCCTCGGCGGCCAGCGCGAACAGGCCCGCGCCGAGCCGGTAGCGGCCGTCCGGCTGCCGGTACACGAAGCCGTGCGCGTGCAGGGTCCGCAGCAGCCGCAGCGCGGTGCTCTTGTGCACGCCGAGACCGTCGGCCACGTCCCCGAGCCCGGCGGGGCCCTTCGCGAGGGCCGGCAGGATCTGCAGCGCCCGCTCCACCGACTGGCTCACGCCGTGTCCTCTCCTACCGTCCGTCTGCGGGATGACCGGCTCCGGCGGCGCACCGGGCTCCGCCCGTTGACCCGCCGTCATCCGGGATGTTAGACAGCATGCAGCGGCATACGCAACGACCGTTGCGGTACGCGCAACAGCTCCGGGAGGCACCCGCACATGCCCAGCGACCCCGTCCAGGCCCTCGCCGACGAACCGGTCGACCACCGGTTCAAGGGCCTCCCCCCGGACGCCGAGCACGCCGGCCTGACCGTCGGCGCCCTCGCCGCCGAGGCCCGCGACCTGTACACCGGCGGGTTCACCACGCCCGTGCTCACCCTCGACGCGGACGCGCTGGAACACAACCTCACCGCACTCGGGGCGTACTCGAGCCGCCACCACCTCGCCTTCGCCCCGCACGGCAAGACCTGCATGTCCCCGCAGCTCTTCCGGCGCCAGCTGGAACACGGCGCCTGGGGCATCACCGCCGCCGTCCCCCACCAGGCCCGCGTCTACCGCGCCTTCGGCATCCAGCGGATCTTCCTCGCCAACGAGCTCGTCGACCCCGCCGCCCTGCGCTGGGTCGCCGCCGAACTCGCCGCCGACCCCGCGTTCCGGTTCGTCTGCTACGTCGACTCCGTGCGCGGCGTCCAGCTCATGGACCGGGCCCTGCGCGGCCAGCCGTCCGTCATCGACGTCGTCGTCGAACTCGGCGCCGGCGAAGGCGCCCGCACCGGCGCCCGTACCGACGAGGACTGCCGCGCCGTCGCCGACGCCGTCGCCGACGCCGGCACCCTGCGCCTCGTCGGCATCGCCGGCTACGAGGCCGAGGTGCCCGGCGCCGACCCTTCGAGCGTCCACGCCTACCTGCGCCGCCTCACCTCCCTCGCCGTCGAGTTCGACAAGGCCGGGCGCTACTCCCCCGACGTCGAGGAGATCGTCGTCAGCGCGGGCGGCTCCGCCTGGTTCGACGCCGTCGCCGACGTGTTCGCCGAACTCCCGGAGCTCTCCCGGCCCGTCCTGAAGCTGCTGCGCTCCGGCGCGTACGTCTCCCACGACCACGGCTGGTACACCCGCCTGACCCCCTTCAACCGGATCCCGGAGGAAGGCGGCCTGCGCCCCGCCTTCCGGCTGTGGACCCAGGTCGTCTCCCGCCCCACCCCCACCCAGGCCTTCGTGAACGCCGGCAAGCGCGACGTCGCCTACGACCTCGGCCTGCCCCAGGCCGAGCTGGTCCGCGACGCCCTCACCGGCGAGGAGCGGCCCGCGACCGGGGTACGCGTCGTCAAGCTCTCCGACCAGCACACCTGGCTGGAGACCGACTCCGCCGAGGACGTACAGGTCGGCGACTGGGTGGCGCTCGGCATGTCCCACCCCTGCACCATCTTCGAGAAGTGGCCACTGATCCCGGTCGTGCAGGCCGACGGAACGGTCACCGACTACGTCCGCACCTTCTTCTAGGCGGCGGCCGTGGACCTGGTCATCCGGGGCGCCCGCGTCGCCGACGGCACGGGCGGCCCCTCGTACACCGCGGACGTCGGCGTGCACGAGGGGCGGATCGCCGAGATCGGCCGGATCCCCGGCGGCGGACGGCACACCCTCGACGCCCACGGCCTCGTCCTGGCCCCCGGCTTCGTCGACATGCACGCCCACAGCGACCTCGCGCTGCTCCGCGACCCGGACCACAGCGCGAAGGCCGCCCAGGGCGTGACCCTCGAAGTCCTCGGCCAGGACGGCCTCTCGTACGCGCCCGCCGACGACCGCACCCTGGCCGGGGTACGGGCCGCCATCGCCGGCTGGAACGGCCCCGGCGACGACGTCGACTTCGACTGGCACACCGTCGGCGGCTACCTCGACCGCCTCGACCGGGCCCACGGCGGGCAGGGCTGCGCCGTGAACGCCGCCTACCTCGTCCCCCAGGGCACGGTCCGCGCGTACGCCGTCGGCTGGGACGACCGGCCCGCCACCCCCGCCGAACTCGACCGGATGCGGCAGCTCGTCGCCGACGGCCTCGCCCAGGGCGCCGTCGGCATGTCCTCCGGCCTCACCTACACCCCCGGCATGTACGCCTCCGGCTCCGAACTGACCGAACTGTGCCGGGTCGTGGCCTCGTACGGCGGCTACTACTGCCCCCACCACCGCAGCTACGGCCACGGCGCCCTCGCCGCCTACGCCGAGATGGTCGAACTCACCCGGCGGGCCGGCTGCGCCCTGCACCTCGCGCACGCCACGATGAACTTCGGCGAGAACGAGGGCCGCGCCCCCGAACTCCTGGCCCTGCTGGACGCGGCGCTCGCCGACGGCGCCGACATCACCCTCGACACGTACCCGTACACCCCGGGCTGCACCACCCTCGTCGCGCTCCTGCCCAGCTGGGCGGGCGAGGGCGGCCCGCAGGCCGTCCTCACCCGGCTGCGCGACGACGCCGAGGCCGGACGGATCCGCCACGCAATGGAGGTGGAGGGATCGGACGGCTGCCACGGCGTCCCCGTCGACTGGTCCACGATCGAGATCTCGGGCGTCACCGACCCGGCCCTCGCCGGACACGTCGGCACCCGCCTCGACGGCTGGGACACCGCCCGCGCACTGCTCCTGCGGGACCGGCTCGCGCCGACCGTCCTCCAGCACGTCGGCCACGAGGACAACGTCCGGGCGATCATGCGCCACCGCGTCCACACCGGCGGCTCCGACGGCATCCTCCAGGGGGCCAAGCCCCACCCCCGCGCCTACGGCACCTTCCCGCACTACCTCGGCCGGTACGTCCGCGAACTGGGCGTGCTCGGCCTGGAGGAGTGCGTCGCCCACCTCTCCGGCCGCCCCGCGGCCCGGCTGCGGCTGCCCGACCGGGGCCTGGTGCGTGTGGGGTACCGCGCCGACCTGGTGCTCTTCGACCCGGACACGGTCGCGGCCGGCTCCACGTACGAGCAGCCGCGGGCGCTGCCCACCGGCATCCCGCACGTCCTGGTCGACGGACGCTTCGTCATGCGGGACGGCCGCAGGACCCAGGTCCTGGCCGGGCGTTCCGTACGCCGTACGGCCGTTCGCGGCTGACACCTACGATGGGCGCCATGGTCGCCTTCGCCCCCGCCGCCCTGCTCTTCCTCGTCCTGTGCATAAGCGCCCGGAGGGACCGCCGCCGTTTCCGCAACGCCGTACTGCTCGGACTGACCGGCATCGCCTTCTCCTTCGCCCTGCTCCTCAAGGTCGCGACGCTGCCGGGCTGGCTGGCCCCCGTCGCCCTGCTGCTGGTCTTCGCGGTGCCCACCCTCGGCCTCGTGGCCGCCGGGGTCTTCCTCGTCGCCAACGGCGTGACGATGGTCCGCAGGGAGGGCACCCGGCTGCCGAACCTGCTGTCGCTGCTCGCCGGCCTCGGGATCTTCGCGATGATCGCGCTGCTCGTCGTCGTGGGGCGTTCCGGATCCGCGGTGCTCGCCGGGGCGGTGGGGACCCTGGCGCTGGTCGTCGGGTACGTCACCTTCGTCTTCCTGTCCTTCCTCGGCTACGCCTTCCTCTACGGCCGGATCAAGGTGCGCGGCGACGTCGACCACGTGGTGATGCTGGGTTCGGGCCTGATCGGCGGGGACCGGGTGCCGCCTCTGCTGGCGTCGCGCCTGCGCAAGGGGCAGCAGATCCACGAGGCCCAGGTGGCGCGCGGCGGACGGCCGCCGGTGCTGCTCGTCTCCGGCGGCAAGGGCTCCGACGAGAAGGTCTCCGAGGCGCGCGCGATGGCGGACTGGCTGATCGCGGAGGGCGTCGCGCCCGAGCACGTCCGGCTGGAGGACCGCTCGCGGACGACCGAGGAGAACATGCTGTTCAGCCGGGAGATCATGGAGGCGGACGACCCCGGGTACCGGTGCGTGGTCGTCACCAACAACTTCCACGCCTTCCGCGCCGCGATGATGGCCCGCAAGGCCGGGGTCAACGGGCAGGTCCTGGGCTCGCCGACGGCCCGCTACTTCCTGCCGACCGCCACGCTGCGCGAGTTCGTCGCCGTGTTCTGGGAGCACCGGGCCGTGAACCTGGGGATCTGCGGGGCGCTGGTCGCCGTCGGCGCCGCGGCCACCGTGACGGCGGCCCTGACCGTCTGACGGCACGGGGGCGGGTGTGCGGAGGTGCCGTGACTCCCCCCTCGGCAGTCACGGCACCTCCTGTCCGCGCGGGTCGCGCGGGGGCGGCTACAGCCGCTGCCAGAGCGCCGGGACCGCGGGCGGCTCCCAGCCCGTCTGGGCCTGGTGGCCCTGGAGGCAGCGGTAGCTCGCGCCGCCGTGGGTGACGGTGGCGCCGGTCGCGTACACGGCGCCGGCCTTCCAGGTACCGCCCGGCTCGGGCTCGCCGGGGCCGGGGCCGGGGCCCGGGTCGCTGCCGCTGACCTTGAGGGTGAGGCCGTACGCCGACAGGATCGGGTTCAGCGGCTGGAAGAAGGTGGTCCCGCCGCTGGAGCAGTTCCCGGAGCCGCCCGAGGTCACGCCCTGGGCCTGGCTGCCGGAGATGTAGGAGCCGCCCGAGTCGCCGGGCTCGGCGCAGACCGTCGTCCGGGTCACGCCCGAGATCGTGCCCTCCGGGTAGGTGACGCTGGTGTTGTGCTGCTGGACGGTCCCGCAGTGCCAGCCGGTGGTCGAGCCGGAGCGGCAGACGGAGGAGCCGACGGGCTGCAACACCGAGCCGGTGACCTGGACGTTCGCCCCGCCACTGCCCTTGACGAACGGGGTCGCCGTCCAGCTGCTGTTCGCGGCGACCCAGGCCATGTCGTTGCCGGGGAACACGGACGCCTGGAACGAGCCCTGCGCGACCTGGTTGAAGCCGCTCGTCGTGGTCCCGGCCCGGCCGCAGTGGCCGGCCGTCGCGAAGCCCTGGGTGGTGCCCTTGGTGACCGGGAAACCGACGGAGCAGCGGCCGCTGCCGTTCATGTAGTACGCGTCCCCGCCCCGCAGGTCGTACAGCGGGCGCGGAGCCTCGGCGATAGCGACGACCCTGACCGGCGCCGCGGCGGTACCGGTGGCCGCGAGCAGCCGCGCGGCCGCGCCCGGCCGGGTCTCCTCGACGACGACGGTGTTGGTGCGGGTGTCGACGTAGCGCACCGGGGTCTCGGCGGTGGCGGCCCGGTCCAGCGCGGCCTTCGCGGCGTCCAGGTCGGCCAGCGAGCGGCCCACGAGCTTCGCCTCGGCGCCGGCGGCGCGTATCGCGGCGGTGTCGGCGGCGCGGGTGGTGGCGACCGTCAGGGTGCCCGCGTCGGCCCCGTCGAGCCAGGCTCCGGCGAAGGCGGAGCCGAGCCGGGCCCGGAGCCGGGCGGCGGTGGCCCCGGCTTCGGCCTCGTGGGCGAGCCGCGTCCGGGCCTGCGTGGGGGTCAGGCCGAGATCGCGCTGCATGGCGGCGAGCAGTTCGGGCTGGGCGTCGGCGGTGCGCAGGGTTTCCGCGGCCGAGGCGGCGGCGGGGGGCTGCGGCGCGTCCGCGGCGGTGGCTCCGCCGGTGCCGGCCAGCAGCAGCCCGGCGGCGGCCAGGGCGGTACACGCCGCGCGGGCGTGTCGCTTGAGCATGGGGGATCTCCTCGGTTCGGTGGGGGTGTTCGACACCGTAGGAATCCGAACCGGCGTACGGGAGCCGTCGGTTGGCCCCTCCCCCGGTGGTATGGCCGGGCCGGGCGTCCGGCCGAGGTGCGTTCTTGGGCCGGCCGCCGGAGGATGGGGGCCAAGGGGGCAGTGGAAGGGGTACGCGATGGACAGTGAATCGGACCAGCAGCCCACCCGGTCGGACAAGCTCTTCACCGGCGGTGAGCGGCCTTACGACCCTGAGGACCTTGTGATGGCGACCGGCCACGACCCGACTCCGGAGCGGGTCGAGAAGGCGCGCCAGATGATCGAGAAGGAGGGTCCGCAGGTCATCGAGCGCTACCTGCCCTAGGTCGCCTCTTTCGGCCTAAGCCGGAGCACCGGTCGGGCGGCCGATGACGCTGCTGTGGTTCACGGCCCGGGGCGGACACCCCGGGCCGTGGCCTGTTCGTCACCCTCTGCGATGCTGTGTGGCACGTTCCAGCCCCAGAAGGGACCCGACCCGCATGCCTCAGGTGAAGCTGACCACCAGCCTCGGCGCCATCGTCATCGACCTCTACGAGCAGCAGGCCCCGGCCTCGGTCGCGAACTTCCTCGCCTACGTGGAGAGCGGCCACTACGACGGCACGGTCTTCCACCGGGTGATCCCCGGCTTCATGAACCAGGGCGGCGGCTTCACCGCGGACATGCGGCAGAAGCCGACCCGCGAGCCCGTCCGCAACGAGGCCGACAACGGCCTGAAGAACACCCGGTACTCGGTCGCGATGGCCCGTACGAGCGTTCCGCACTCGGCGACCTCGCAGTTCTTCGTCAACACCGCCGACAATCCGGCGCTGGACCACACCTCCGCCACCCCGGGCGGCTACGGCTACGCCGTCTTCGGCGTGGTCACGGAGGGCCAGGACGTGGTCGACTCGATCGCCGGGGTGCGCACCGGCCGCGCCGGCGGGCACGGGGACGTCCCGCTGGTCCCGGTCGTGATCGAGAAGGCCGCGCTGCTGGGCTGAGCCGTGACGGCGGCGCCCGCGGCGGGGGCCCTGACCGGGGCGCCCGCGGCGGGGGCCCTGACCGGGGGCGCTGCCGCTGCCGCCGCCGACCGGGCCAGGGCGTCCGCGTGCGCGGCCCGGGCCTGCTCCAGGACGGCCGGGGCCCGGACCGCCGCGGGCGCGGCCGGATGCCAGCCCAGCAGGTGCCGCCACACGAGCGGGCTCCCGGCGAGCGGCCTGGTCAGCACCCCGGGGGTCACCGGGAACGTCGCCCGGCACAGGCCGACGGCCCGCCCGACCTGGACGAGGTGCACGCACGAAGCGGTGTCCGTCTCGTACACGCAGGCGGGCGCGAACCCGGCGCGCACGCACGCCGCCGCGAAGCAGTCCCCGAAGCAGCCGTCGCCCGGTACGTCGGTCCAGGCCTCGGCGGCCAGTTCCGCCAGCTCGATCTCGGCCCGGTGGGCGAGGGGGTGGTCCTCGGCCAGCATCACGTGCACC
The DNA here is from genome assembly GCF_040611935.1 of Streptomyces sp. NPDC006512. Classification (NCBI taxonomy): domain Bacteria; kingdom Bacillati; phylum Actinomycetota; class Actinomycetes; order Kitasatosporales; family Streptomycetaceae; genus Streptomyces; species Streptomyces sp. NPDC006512. Next base: position 122,002 of record NZ_JBEXPG010000006.1, read on the forward strand.
GGATCCCGGGCCACCTCCATCCAGGCGAGCCGCCCCGGCTCGGGCGGCGGGCTCTCCCCGCACACCCCCACCAGCGCGAAGTCCAGCCGCCCGGCGGCGACGCCGCCCGCGACCTCGCGCTCCGACCAGGAGGTGTACGTGGTCACGGAGACCCCGGGCTCCTGCCGGGCGATCCGGTCGACGAGCCCGCCGAGCAGCGGCCCGTGCGTCCCCCCGAGCCGGTAGCCGGCCGCCCCCTGCCGGGCGAAGCGCACCGCTTCCTCCTGGAGCTCGCACACCGCGGGCAGCACCACCCGGGCCCGCTCCAGCACCAGCTCGCCGAGCGCGGTGGCCCGTACGCCGTCGCGCCCGCGCACGAAGAGCGCGCCGCCCAGCGCCCGCTCGATCCGCTTGAGCTGGGCGCTCAGCGCGGGCTGCGCGAGTCCGAGCGCGGTGGCGGCGCGGGTCAGGCTCCCGGCGTCGGCGACGGCCCGGACGATCTTGAGGTGTCTCAGCTCCAGATCCATGCTCCGAGCTTGGTCCAGACCTGTGCGCATGCGCTACGGGTCTGCCGCATCCAGAATCGAGGGAGGCTCGTTAGCCGTCCGGGGGCCGCCCTACGGAGGTCAGGAAAAATGCACAGCGTCACCGTCGCCGTCGACTGGGAGCACCCCACCGACCCGCGCCCCGGCCCGCGCCTCGACCACGTCCGCACCTACGTGACCAGCGGCGGCGCCGACGGCCAGTTGTGGCACGGGGTCCCGACCCTCCTGCTGACCACCCTCGACCGCGCCACCGGGCGGACGGTGCGCACCCCGCTGATCTACGGGACGGACGCGGGCCGCCACCTCCTCGTGGCCGCCGCCTCGGGCGGACCGCGCCATCCCGCCTGGTACCTGAACCTCACCGCCCACCCGGAGGTCCGCCTCCAGGTGGGCCCGGCCGTCTTCCCCGGCCGGGCGCGCACGGCGGACCGGGCGGAGCGGGAGACGTACTGGGAGGCGATGACGGCCCTGTGGCCGCTCTTCGACGACCACCAGGCGACGGCGTGGCCGCGCGAGTTGCCGCTGGTGATCGTCGAGCGCGACGGGGGCGTCGGCTAGGGCTGCCGAGCGCGTCGGCCAGGGCTGCCGAGCGCGTCGGCCAGGGCTGCCGAGCGCGTCGGCTAGGACTCCTGCGCGGTGCTCGGGTCCTCGAAGCGCACGGAGCGCACGAGGAGGTCGTCGCGGGTGGGGTTGCCGTTCGCCCGCAGCCGCCACTCGGCACCCGTGCAGCTCGCGCCGCGGTAGACGACCACGGGGGTGTCGGTCCGGTTGTGCGGGGCGTAGCCCGGGAGCAGCTTGTCGTCGCCGACGGCACGGAGGTTGATGCACTTGCCGCTGTGCGGGTCGGTCAGGACGATGACCTCCTCGTGTCCGAGGTCGGTGACGTACTTGTACGAGAACTCGCCCGTGGCCGCGACGGCCGAGCCGGGCAGCGCGAGGACCAGGGTGAGGGCGCCGAGGGCGGCGGCGACGGTGCTGCGGAGCTTCATGACGGGGTGGGTCCCTTCCGAAGATGATCAAGGGGTGTTGCGGGCCCGACCCTAGGAGCGCCCGCCGAGGAGAATCGATCCGCCACGACCACCGGCCACGGCGCGCCGCGCACCATCACCCGTTCGGGCAGGACCCCGGCCGCGCGTCACCTCATGCCGCCCCGGCCGGGCACGCGAACGGCGCCGGACCGGACGGCGCCCTACACCCCGGTCGCGGCGGCCACCGCGCTGTAGGTGCGGCCCCCCGCGACGTAGTCGCCCAGCGGGGTCATGCCGAACCCGTCGACGTGCACCTTCCAGGACGGGACGTTGCCCGCCTCGATGAACGCCACGACCGCCTCGGCACGCTCCGCCGCCGCCGCGACGGCCATCGTGAACAGCCCCCGGGCCACCCCGCGCCCGCGGTGGGCGGCATCGACGACGACCGGCCCGTAGAGCAGCCACCGCACCTCGCGCAGCGGACGGCCCTCCCACAGGAGCACGTCCTGGGCCCGGAGCAGCCCCAGGACCGCAGCCGGCGGGTCGGGCAGGTCCCCGGCCACCGAGAGGGCCAGCAGCCCCACGACCGCCGCCTCCCCGTCGCCGTCGTCCGCCACGAGGAGCTCCCCGCCCCGGGCCATGGCCCGCAGGGCCCCGACGCCGAAGGCCCCCTGCACGAAGCCCTGACGGGAGCGCTGCTCCGGCGTCAGGGCGTCGTGGTGGTTGGCCGCGAAGAGCGCGGCCATGGCGGGCGCGTCGGCCTCGGTGGCGTATCGGTAGCGCATGGGCCGATGCTCCCACCGCCGCCGGGGCTAGTCGGCGACGACACCCGTGTTCTGGCAGGCGGTGAGCAGCCAGCGGCCGTCGTCCTGCTTGGAGATCACGTACAGCGGGGCGCCCTTGCTCTCCCCCTCCGGCGACCGGTAGACCTGCCGGACCTTGACGGCCGCGACGTCGGGACGAATGAAGAGCACATGGGCGACCTCGTAGGTGACCTCACCGTCCCAGCTCGCGTCGGGGAGAACCTTGCGGGTGAACTCCGCGATGGCGTCGAACCCGATGAGGACCTTGCCGTGGGCGGTCGTCCAGATCGCCTCCGGGTGGAAGAGGGCGAGGAACTCCTCGGGGTCCTTGTTCCGCTGGGAACGCTCGACGGTGGCGACGAGCCGGTGGATCGCTTCCATGTCCGCCGCGTGCGACGTGGTCTGGGGGTGGGTCTGGGACTGGGGGTGGGACTGGGGGTGGGACTGGGACTGGGGCTGGGATTCCGTCGTCATGCCGAAATACTCATACCTCAACCCGAGTTGAGGTCAAGCCTCAGTGGGGCGGGGGTGGGGCGGGGGGTGTCGGGCGGTCGGGGTCGGGGGTGGGCGGTGCTCCCTTGATGGGGTCGGGTGTGTGTCGGGGGCTGCCCGTCAGTCCACTGTCCTTCCGTTTCGGTCCGGTCCCTCAAGGGCGCTCACTTCGTTCGCGTCGCTTCGCGATGGCCTTCGGCCACCCTTGACCGACCGGCCCGAAACGAAATGCCAAAGACTGCCGGGAAGCCCCCGAAGGAGGGCAGGGGGGAACGACTGCCCAAAGGTTCCGTCAGCGAAGAGCCGAGGGGCCGGGGGCCGCCCGACCGGGCACACGGCCCCCTCGCGGCCCGTTCCGGGACCACACCCGAGCCCTACCCACCCGAAATGACGACCAGATCAGCCTGGGGTGCAGTCAGGCGCGTCAGATCGCTACGCGCTCCTCTCGGCATAGCGTCCGACGACCGTCTGGGGCTGGACAAAGGCAGCCCACGACCGCTGGGTGGGGGAGCTGCCATTGCGGGATCAAGTCTGTGGACACGGGCTGGACGGCTGATCGATAGTGCGGCCCATGGCCTCACTCATACGACACATCACCATCGACTGTTCCAACGCCTACCTGCTGGGGCAGTTCTGGGCTGCCGCCCTCGACGGGTCCCTGGCTGACGACGACTTCCCCGGGGACCCGGAGGCTTCGGTCACGGCTGCCGGTACGCAGTTGCTGTTCGTGACGGTGCCCGACGGCAAGACGGTGAAGAACCGCGTGCACCTCGATCTCCAGCCGCAGGACCGGTCGCGCGATGAGGAGGTCGAACGCATCCTCGCCTTGGGCGCGACCGTCGTCGGCGATCACCGGAAGGCCGACGGGACGGGCTGGGTGACCCTGGCAGATCCGGAGGGCAACGAGTTCTGCATCGAGCGCAGCGCCGCCGAGCGGGGTTAGCTCTTGGCCGGCCTGTAGGTGCAGACGTTCACGCCGGTGCTGCTGGTGACGGTGGAGACGAGTTCGAGCGTGCGCAGCCCGCCGTCCTCGGGGAAGATCGACTTCCCGCCGCCGAGGAGCACCGGCATGACGATGAGCCTCAGCTCGTCGAAGAGCCCCTCGCCCAGCAGGCTGCGTACGAGCGTGGGGCTTCCCATGACCAGCAGGTCGCCGCCGTCCTTCGCGTGCAGGTCACGGACCTGCTCCAGGTCGATGCGCGTGGAGTTGTGCCACGTGAGGTCGTCCGCGCCGAGCGTCTCGGACACGACGTACTTGGGGATGGAGTTCATCTGGTCCGCGAACGGGTCGCCCGCCCGCTCGGGCCAGGCCGCCGCCATGGTCTGCCACGTACGACGCCCGAAGAGCAGCGCCTCGGCCTTGGACGTGGCGTCGGCGAAGGCACCACCGACGACCTCCGGCTCGAAGAAGGGGTGGGACCAGCCGCCGTGGGCGAAGCCACCGTCGTTGTCCTCGCCCTGACCGCCCGGCGCCTGAACGACTCCGTCGAGGCTGATGAACTCGCTGATGACGATGCGCATGGGAACCGCTCCTCTTCCTCACGTGGGCTGTACGGCAATAAGGACCGCACCACTTCCCGTAAATGATCGCCCCGCCCCTGTGATCCACGTCACCCCGCCACATTCACTGCCGCATGGCGGTCATCCAGCCCCAGACGGTCGTCGGACGCTATGCCGAGAGGAGCGCGTAGCGATCTGATGCGCCTGACGGCGCCCCAGGTTGATGTGGTCGTCATTTCGGGTGGGTAGGCGGCGGTCTGGTCCCGGAAGGGGGCGCGAGGGGGCCGTGTGCCCGGTCGGGCGGCCCCCGGCCCCTCGGCTCATCCCTGACGGAACCTTTGAGGCTTGAGTTCCCCCCTGCCCTCCTTCGGGGGCTTCCCGGCAGTCTTTGGCATTTCGTTTCGGGCCGGTCGGTCAAGGGTGGCCGAAGGCCATCGCGAAGCGACGCGAACGAAGTGAGCGCCCTTGAGGGACCGGACCGAAACGGAAGGACAGTGGACTGACGGGCAGCCCCCGACACACACCCGATCCCATCGAGTGGGTACCGCCCACCCCCGGCCCCGATCCGCCGTAAAAGCAGGTGCGGGTGGGCTCGGGGGGCGCCTAGCTTGAGGCGGTGAGCAGCGACTATCCATTCGCCGACGGCTACAACCTTGCCTGGGATCTGACCGGCTTCGGTGGCGCGGACGAAGAGCTGGTCGAGTCCGTTTCCCTCTCCCGGGAGCAGTTCCTGGCGATCAGGCACCTCTTCGTGCTGGGTGACGATCCCTGGATGGTGGCGGGCGAGTACCGCGTGGCGCCGGGCATATGGGCGCACGTGCGCGGTGTCGTGCCGGGTGTCCGGTTCGATCGTGACGTCGACTACTTCCTCGGCGCCCGTCAGGCCCTGCCTGACGGGCGTTTTTGGCGTCCGGCCGCGGGTGCGATCTCCCCGGGGCCGATTCCGCCTCCCTGACCCGCATGTGAAACGTCGCGATCACGGTTCCCAGGGCACCCACGGCACCCCAACCCCCCACACCACGCGGCCCACTTACGCCCCGCCCATGGGCGCCCACACCCATCCCCGACTACCCCACGTGTTTAAGCCAGCCCGTTTCGGTAACACTTGGTAGTGACATGCACTCAGTACCCGGCGAAAGAGAAGGAGATGGCCATGGTCACCGCGTTCATCCTCGTCGCGGTCGCTGCCCTCATCGCCCTGCTGGCGGCCGCGCCTTCCGTGCCCGTGAAGCGGAATCCGTCCCCCGGCGGCGCCGGTGCGCACCGGCTGCGTACCGTGCCGTCGCCGCGTCGCGGCTACCGTCGCAGCGGCAGCTGACATGAAAGCGAGGGTCCGCCTCCCCTCGGGGGAGGCGGACCCTCGCTACGTCTCGTCCGGCACCCAGGCGCTGACCTGGTGGCTCGTCGGGTGGGTCAGGCGGCCGCACCGGACGTCCAGGCGGAGGTCTTCGGGGCGGACGGTTCCCGCCCCGCCGCGGCCGTTACTTCGGGAGGGCCGGGAGCGAGGGGAGCTTGCCCGGCTCGTTCTTCTGGAAGGTGTCGGTGCCGGCGGCGCCCTCCCAGGTGACCTTCAGGGTGGTGGCGTCGACGGAGTCGACCTTGCCCTTCGAACGCTGGGCACCGGCCGGGCACTTGAGGTCGAAGGTCTTGCCGTTGGTGGTGCCCTCGCAGGTCAGCCCGGTGGCCGCCTCGACGACGAAGGCGATCTGGCCCTTGACGGTCAGGATGACGCCCTTGCCCGGGTTGGCCATGCTGATCCAGCCGCCCTCCAGGCTGCCGCCCTTGGTGTCGCCGCCCGTGGCCGGGGTGGAGGGCGCGGGGGTGGAGGAGGCGCCGGGGCCGGGCTTGTCGGCGGCCGGGGTGGAGTCGCTGCCGCAGCCGGTCAGGGCGAGTACGGCTACGGCGGCGGTCGTGGCGGCTACGGAAAGGCGCAGGTGGCTGAGCACGGGAAGTCCCCCAGATAAGGCGAGTTGATCGGCGGAACGCGCCAAACTACCAGCCGTTCGGGTGACCGGCGGAACACCGTCGGGGGACGGCGTGTCATGGGTGCGCGGCAGGTCCCGTCACAGGTACTGGGCGAAGTCGTCCAGGGTGCGCAGGATCTCCGCCTCGCGGGCCGAGGGGAGTTGGAGGACGACCTCCTCGATGCCCAGTTCCGCGTAGTGCCCCAGTTTGCCCGGGCTGGGCTGGACGGCGTACGGGACGACCTGGAGGGTCTTGGGGTCGCGGCCCGCCGTCTCCCAGGCCTGCCGCAGTACCGGCAGGGACTCGGTCAGGCCGCGGCCGCCGATGGGGAGCCAGCCGTCGGAGTGGTCGGCGATCGCCGCGAACAGCTTGGGGCCGGCGGATCCGCCGATCAGGGTGCGCGGACCGTACAGGGGTCGTCCGGCGCCGAGTTCGCGCGGGGGCTGGACCGGCTTGGGGTGGGCCGAGCTGGCCCGGACGGAGCCGTACGGGCCCTCGTGGGCGGTCGGCTGCGGGGCCCACAGGGCGCGCATGAGGGCCATGTGGTCGCGGACGCGTTCGCGGCGGGTGGGCCAGTCCACGCCGTGGTCGGCGGCCTCCTCGACGTTCCAGCCGTAGCCGATGCCGAGGGTGAAGCGGCCGCCGCTGAGGTGGTCGAGGGTGGCCACCTGCTTGGCGAGGCCGACCGGGTCGTGCTGGGCGACGAGGGTGATGCCGGTGCCGAGGTGGAGCCGCTCGGTGACGGCGGCGGCCTGGCCGAGGGCGACGAAGGGGTCGAGGGTGCGCCCGTACTGCTCGGGGAGGTCGCCGCCCATGGGGGCGGGCGTGGTGCGGCTGACGGGGATGTGGGTGTGCTCGGGGAGGTACAGGCCGGAGAAGCCGCGTTCTTCGAGGGAACGGGCCAGGCGGGTGGGGGAGATGGTCAGGTCGGTGAGGAAGATGGTCGTGGCGATCCGCATGGGCGCGTGCACCTCCGAGACGTGGGGAGGGCCAAGGTACGGCTTCGCGGGCGAGGGTGGCAGGGGCACACGGCGCGTGGTGAGGTGGATGGCGTGAACAGTACGGAGACGATCACGGTGCCGGAGGCGCTGCACGGCTACCCGGGGGTGGCCTTCGGCGGCTACGTGGCCGGGCTGCTGGCCGCGCGGACGGCGGGCCGGCACGCCGGGCAGGCGGTACGGGTGGACTTCCGGCGGCCCGTGCCGACCCGGACCCCGGTCCGCCTGGACCCGGACGGCGGGCCCGGCGGGGCGGGGCTGCTGGACGGGGACGGGGTGCTGCTCGCCGCCGCGGCGGCGGTGGCCGCACCGGACGGGGTACCGCCCGCGGCGCCCTCCTGGGCGGAGGCCGTGAAGGCCGCCGACGCCTACCGGGCGGATCCGCCGGACGGGCAGGTCGACTGCTTCGGCTGCGGCCTGGACCGGACCCCGGCGACGGGGCTGCGCCTGCACTGCGGGCGGGTGCCCGGCCGGGACCTCGTCGCCACGGCCTGGACGCCGGGCCCCGAACTGGCGGGCCCGGACGGGATGTTGCTGCCCGAGCTGGTGTGGGGTGCGCTGGACTGCCCGGGCAACGCGGCCGGCCGGCTCCTCGCGGAGGGTCCGGGGGGCGCCGTCACGGCCTCGCTGACGGCGCGGCTGCTGCGGCCGGTCCCGGTGGCGGGGGAGGGGCTGCTCTCGTACGCATGGCTGCTCGGGGTGGAGGGGCGCAAGTGCAGGGTGGGCACGGCCCTGGCCGCGCCGGGCGGTGAACCGTACGCGTACGCCGAGGCGTTGTGGATCCGGCCGCGCCCGGTGTAGGCCGTCCTTCCGGATCTTGCCGGGTCCGCGCCGCGGGCCGGGGCGGGCCGGCGCGGGGTCATACTGGGCGGCGGGTATCGCGGAGGGGGCGTGCGGGTGGGGTTCGGGACGGGTCTGCCGGAGCGGATCGGTGCGTACGCCGTCGAGCGGGAGCTGGGCGCGGGCGGCATGGGGACGGTGTACCTGGCCCGGTCGCGGGGCGGCCGCGCGGTGGCGGTGAAGGTGGTGCGGCCCGAACTGGCCGCAGATCCGCACTTCCGGGAGCGGTTCCGCGCGGAGGTGGCGGCGGCCCGCAAGGTCGGGGGTTTCCACACGGCCCCGGTCGTGGACGCTGATCCGGACGCGGACGTGCCCTGGCTGGCGACGGCCTACGTTCCGGGGCCCACGCTGTCCGGGCTGCTGGCGGAGCGCGGTCCGATGGACGAGGACCGGCTGCGGCTGCTGGGCGCCGCGCTGGCGGAGGCGCTGCACGCCGTGCACGCGTGCGGTCTGGTCCACCGGGACCTGAAGCCGGGGAACATCATCATGGCGGAGGACGGACCCCGGGTCCTCGACTTCGGCATCGCACGGGCCGTCGAGTCGACCCGGCTGACCTTCACGGGGGCCGCGTTCGGCACGCCCGGCTTCCTGGCGCCCGAGCAGGCGCAGGGGCTGGACGTCAGCGGCGCCGCGGACGTGTTCGCACTGGGCGCGGTACTGGTCGCGGCGGCGGGCGGGAGCGCCTTCGGGGAGGGTACGCCCCTCGGACTGATGTACCGGTCGGTGCACGAGCCGGCGGACGTGTCCGCGGTACCGGAGGGGCTGCGGGCGGCCGTCGCCGCCTGCCTCGTGAAGGACCCGGCCCGCCGCCCGTCCCCGGAGGAGCTCCTCGAACGGTTCGCCCCCGGCCCGGTCGTATCGGATTCCGGTCCGACCGTGCCCGTGGACGTGCCGGTCCGGACGGCGCCCCTCGTCCCGGACACCGTGGTCGCCCCGGCTGAGCAGGAGCAGGGGCAGGGGCGGGAGCCGGGGCCGGAACGGTCCGTTCGTGGCGGGGGCGGGCGTTCGCGGGTGGTGACCGTGCTCGCGGGTACCGTCGTCGCGGTCGTGGCCGCCGTCCTGGTCGTCGTCGCCAGCCGGGGCGACGACCCGGGCGGCGAGGCCGGGGCGCTGCGGTCCCCGTCGGCCTCCCCGCCGGCCTCGTCGTCCGCGTCCCCCGCCGCTTCCGCCTCCCGGCAGGCGTCGGCCGCTCCGCCCGCCGGGCGGGACGCCGCGGCCGCGGCTCCCGGCGACGCGCCGGGGGACCGGGTCACGGTCGTGGTCAGCGCCCGGGAGTCGAGCTGGCTCTCCGTCAAGGACCACGGTGGGCGGCTGGTCTTCGACGGGACGATCCAGCCGGGCGAGAGCAAGACCTTCACGGACGGCCAGTCGATCGACCTGGTCCTGGGTGACGCGGGCGCCGTCGACCTCGTCGTCAACGGCAAGGAGATCGCGGACGACTTCCAGTCCGGTCAGGTGGAGCGCCTCACCTACACGAAGGACGACCCCGTGCGCGGCTGACCCCTCAGGCGCGCGGGTAGCGGGCCAGCCAGCCGGGGGCGGAGGCGGAGGGGCCGTGGAGGGCCGGGCCCTGGGTCATCTCCAGGGCGAAGTCGTCGGAGAGTTCCAGGATCGTGGCGCGTCCCTCCAGGTCGGCGAGCCAGGCGGCCGGCAGGGCCGTCTCGCCGTGCAGGGCGCCGAGGAGGGACCCGCACAGGGCGCCGGTGGCGGTGGAGTCGCCGCCGTGGTTGACGGCGAGGCGCAGCCCGTGCGGAACGTCCTCGGCGACGAGGGCGCAGTACACGGCGACGGCCAGGGCGTCCTCGGCGTCGCGTCCGTCGCCCGGGGAGAGGGACTCGACGGCCCGGGGGCTCGGTGCCTGGAGGGTGACGGCGGAGACGGCCCGCTGGAGGGCGTCGGTGACGGGCTGGTGTCCGGGGCGGGTGCCGAGGAGGCCGAGGGCGCGCTGGATGGCGGCGTCGAGGGTCTCGCCCCGGGTCAGGCCGTGGATGATCACGGCGAGGGCGCCGGCGGACAGGTACGCGGTGGGGTGTCCGTGGCTCTGGGTGGCGCATTCGACGGCGAGCTGGAGGACGAGGGCGGGTTCCCAGCCGACGAGCAGGCCGAAGGGGGCCGAGCGGACGGTGGCGGCCGCGTCGCGGGCGGTGGGGTTCTTCGGCTGTTCCAGGGTGCCGAGGATGTCGTCGGCGAAGCCGGTCATGCAGGCGCGGTCGGGGCCGCGGCGGGCGTAGAGCCATTCCTCGCGGGCGAGCCAGCCGTTGTCCTTGCGGCGTTCGTCCGGGCCCCAGTCGTGCTGGGTCGCGGCCCAGCGCAGGTAGGCGCGGTGGACGTCGGTGGGCGGGTGCCAGCCGCCGGTGTCGCGGCGCACGTGGGCGCGTATGAGCCCGTCGACGGTGAACAGGGTGAGCTGCGTGGAGGCGGTGACGGTGCCCCGGCGGCCGTGGGCGGGGGCGGGTTCGGTCAGCCCGGCCAGGCCGTGGGTTTCGCGGATGCCGTCCAGGGAGAGGCCGGCGACGGGTGCGCCGAGGGCGTCGCCGATGGCGGAGCCGAGGAGGGTGCCGCGGACCCGGCTGCGGAAGTCCTGCTGTTCGACGCGGCCCCACAGGGCGGTGGCCACGCCGACGGAGGCACCCCCGGCCGGGCCGGCGGAAGCGCCCGCGGGGCCCGCGGCCACCGGCGCCGGGGCCGTGACCGGCGGATTCGTGGCCGGTCGGCCGTCCGGCGCGGTATCCGCCCCCGCTGCCGCCGCGGATTCCGGTGCCGCCCCCACGGTCGCCGGTGCCGCAGTTCTCGACATGGCTGTGTCCATCGCAGTTTCCCCCCAGGCTTTGGCGCGACTGTAGTGGACAGGTTCGGTCGAATCCGGAAGGAGTTCGTCACGTCGCCCGTAAGTGACCGGAGAACGGCCGGAATGCGAATATTTTCAGCCGTCGACCGTCCAGTGGCACGTTTTGTCAGTCGCCTTCGGGGCGGCCGGTTTCGGCCACGCCTCGTTCACGCGGCGTTCTCCGTCGGCCCACAGCCTCGGGGACATGAAGAAGGCACTCCTCGCCGCGACCGTCGTCGCCTCCGCACTCACCGCCTCCCTGGCCGTCACCCCCGCCGCCTCCGCCGCCGGCTGGGACCTCCCCTGGAACCACCACCGGGGCCAGTCCGCCATCCCCTTCACCGAGGCCACCGTCACCGCCGCCGGCGACGGCTCGTACACGCTGACGTGGAACGCCGAGGGCACCAGGCGCGTCGAGATCAAGGCGAACGGCAAGGTCGTCGCCCAGGGCGGCGCCCGGGGCCGGGCCGTGGTCAAGGGGCTGCCCGCCGCCGACCGCCAGTGGTTCGACTTCAAGCCCGGGCGCGGCCAGGGCCTGCGCCTCGCCGACCGCCTCATCGCGCTGGAGGGCACCGCCAACTTCCGTGACGCGGGCGGCTACCGCACCACCAACGGCCAGTGGGTGAAGATGGGCGAGGTCTACCGCTCCGACGCCCTGAACAAGCTCACCGCGAACGACCTGGCCAAGCTCCAGCGCCTGCGCGTCAAGACGGTCTTCGACCTGCGCATGGAGGACGAGCGCACCAAGGACGCCGACAAGGTCCCGGCGGGCGCCGCGTACGTCGTCGCCGACGTCTTCGCCGGCTCCGGCTCCTTCCAGACCCTGCCCAAGACCCCCGCCGAGGCCGTCAAGGCCATGACCGACGCCGAGAGGACCATGGTCTCCGGCGAGGGCGGGAAGAAGGCCTACACCCAGGTCTTCCAGGGCATCCAGAAGGACCGCGCCCGCGTCGTCCTCTTCCACTGCACCGCCGGCAAGGACCGTACGGGCTGGGCGAACGCCGCGCTGCTGACCGCCCTCGGCGTCCCCCGCGAGACCGTCGAGGCCGACTACCTGGCCAGCAACGACTACCGCAAGGCCGCCAACGACGCGGTCCTCTCCCACCTGCCGCCCCAGCAGGCCGCCGTCTACAAGCCGCTGCTCGACGTCCGCCCCGAGTACCTGAACGCGGGCTACGAGGAGGCCAAGGCGAAGTACGGCTCCTTCGACCGCTACCTGAAGGACGGCCTCGGCATCGACTCCCGCGAGCTGCGCGAGCTCCGCGAGGACCTGCTCGTCGGCTGAACCGCGCCCGGCGGGACGCGCCCGGAGCCCGGCCGGCAACCCCGGCCGGGCTCCGCCGCGCGCCCGGGGTCAGTCCAGTACGGGGAGCAGTTCCGGCAGGTGTCCGTCGGAGGCGCGGGCCGCGTCCTGGCGCTCCTGCGGGACTTCCCCGTACAGGGTGGTGCGGGCCTTCGCGGGCCGTCCGGCGGCCTCCGCGACCGCGATCAGGTCCCGGACCGACTTGTACGAGCCGTAACCCGATCCGGCCATGCGGGAGATGGTCTCCTCCATCAGGGTCCCGCCGAGGTCGTTGGCGCCGGAGCGGAGCATCTCGGCCGCGCCCTCCGCACCCAGCTTCACCCAGCTGGTCTGGATGTTGGTGATGTGCGGGTGGAGCAGCAGCCGGGCCATGGCCGTCACCGTCCGGTTGTCGCGGACGGTGGGGCCGGGCCGGGCGATGCCCGCCAGGTAGACGGGGGCGTTGGTGTGGATGAAGGGGAGCGTCACGAACTCGGTGAAGCCCGCGACGCCCTTGTCGAGGGCGGCCTGCTGGATCCGCACCAGCGTGCGGAAGTGGCCGAGCCAGTGCCGCGGCTGGTCGACGTGGCCGTACATCATCGTGGACGAGGAGCGGATGCCGAGCTCGTGCGCCGTGGAGATGACGTCGATCCAGTCCGCCGTCGGCAGTTTGCCCTTGGTGAGGACCCAGCGGACCTCGTCGTCCAGGATCTCCGCCGCCGTGCCCGGGATGGAGTCCAGCCCGGCCTCCTTGGCGGCCGTCAGCCAGTCCCGTACGGACATTCCGGTACGGGTGGCGCCGTTCTCGACCTCCATCGGGGAGAAGGCGTGCACGTGCATGCCGGGGACCCGCTCCTTGACCGCCCGCGCGATGTCGAAGTAGGCGGTGCCGGGCAGGTCGGGGTGGATGCCGCCCTGCATGCAGACCTCGACCGCGCCGACGTCCCAGGCCTGCGCGGCCCGGTCGGCGACCTGGTCGAGGGAGAGGGTGTAGGCGTCGGCGTCCGTGCGGCGCTGCGCGAAGGCGCAGAACCGGCAGCCGGTGTAGCAGACGTTGGTGAAGTTGATGTTCCTGGTGACGATGTACGTGACCTCGTCGCCCACCACCGACTTGCGCAGGTCGTCCGCTATCCGGCACAGCGCGTCGAGGGCGGGGCCGTCGGCGTGGAGCAGGGCCAGGGCCTGGGCGTCGGTGAGCGCGGTCGGGTCGTCGGCGGCCTGCGCGAGGGCGGCCCGTACGTCGGTGTCGATGCGCTCGGGCACCATGCCGGGCGCGGCGGCCTCGCGCAGGGCCTCCCAGTCGCCGTAGACGTGGTCGAAGTCCTCGCGGCGGTCGCCGGTGCGGCCCTCGGTGTCGATGGCGGTGTGCAGGTCGGTGCGCCCGTACGCGGCGAATCCCTCGTCGGGCTCCTGCCAGGGCCGGCCCTCGACCTTCGCGGACTCGTTCGCCAGGCCCGTGTCCGGATCGGCCAGGGCGCGGACGTGCGGCAGCAGCCGGGGGTCCAGCCAGGGTTCGCCGCGCCGCAGGAACTCCGGGTAGATCGTGAGCCGTTCGCGCAGCTCGAAGCCGGCGGCAGCGGTCCGCTCGGCGAGCTCCTCGATGTGCGGCCAGGGCCGCTCGGGGTTGACGTGGTCGGGGGTCAGGGGGGAGACCCCGCCCCAGTCGTCGATGCCCGCGCCGATGAGCAGGGCGTACTCGGCGTCGACCAGGTTCGGCGGGGCCTGGATGCGGGCGCCGGGGCCCAGGATGTGCCGGGCGACGGCGATGGCCGCGGCCAGCTCCTCCAGCTCCGCGTCGGGCATGCCGCGCATCGCGGTGTCCGGCTTGGCGCGGAAGTTCTGGACGATCACCTCCTGGACGCCGTGGTAGCTGCGCTGGACGCGGCGCAGTTCGAAGAAGGCCTCGGCGCGCTCCTCGTAGGTCTCCCCGATGCCGATGAGGACGCCGGTGGTGAAGGGGACGTTGGAGCGTCCGGCGTCCTCCAGCACCCGCAGGCGCACGGCCGGGTCCTTGTCGGGGGAGCCGTGGTGGGGGCCGCCGGGCTCGGACCACAGGCGGGTCGCGGTGGTTTCCAGCATCATGCCCATCGACGGGGCGACGGGCTTGAGGCGCTGGAGTTCGGACCAGGTCATGACGCCCGGGTTGAGGTGGGGGAGCAGGCCCGTCTCCTCCAGGACCCGGATGGCCATGGCCCGTACGTAGGCGAGGGTGTCGTCGTAGCCGTGCGCGTCGAGCCACTCGCGGGCCTCGGGCCAGCGGTCCTCGGGGCGGTCCCCGAGGGTGAAGAGGGCTTCCTTGCAGCCCATCGCGGCGCCTTCGCGGGCGATGGCGAGGACCTCGTCGGGGGACAGGTACATGCCGTGGCCGGCGCGGCGGAGTTTGCCGGGCACGGTGACGAAGGTGCAGTAGTGGCACTTGTCGCGGCACAGGCGGGTGAGGGGGATGAAGACCTTGCGCGAGTACGTGATGACGCCGGGCCGGCCGGCGGCCGCGAGCCCGGCGTCCCGCACCCGGGCGGCGGAGGCGGCGAGGTCCTTCAGGGCCTCGCCGCGCGCCTGGAGGAGCACGGCCGCTTCGGTCGCGTCCAGCGCGACGCCGTCACGGGCCCGCCGGAGCGCGCGGCGCATCGCGTTTTCGGTCGGAGCGTCACTCGGAGTGGTCATACGGGGAGCATACGATCCGCGGGTCGCCGCACGGAGGGCGTCATCGCATCAGTTCACCGGCGTTGACCAGCAGGGACTGGCCGGTTATCGCCCGGGCCCGCTCCGAGGCGAGGAACACGGCGGCGTCGGCGACGTCCCCGTCGGTGGCGAGGTCGGGCAGCGCCATCCGCTCGGTGAGGCGGGCGTGGACCTCGGCCTCGGGGACGCCCTCGGTGTGCGCGGTGAAGGTCACGAAGGCCTGGACGGGCGGGCCCCACATCCAGCCGGGCAGCACGGTGTTGACGCGGATCCGGTGCGGGCCCAGCTCGCGGGCCATGGAGTACATCGCGGAGGTCAGCGCGCCCTTGGAGGCGGCGTAGGCGGCCTGCTGGACCTCGTTGGGGGCGGCGACGGCGGACTGGGTGCCGATGATGACGACGGAGCCGCCGTTCTCCTTGAGCGCGGGGAGGCAGGCCCGGGTCATGCGCAGGGTGCCCAGGAGGTTGACGTCGAGGATCTGCTGCCAGGTCCCGAAGTCGGCGTCCGTCAGACCGCCGAAGTACGAGTCCCAGGCGGCGACGTGCACGACGGCGTCCACGCCGCCGAAGCGCTCGCGGGCCAGTGCCACGAGGGCCTCGCACTGGGCTTCGTCGGTGATGTCGGTGGGGAGGTGGGCGGTGCGGTGCCCGTCCGGGTCGATCTCGGCGGCGGACTTGGCCAGGTTGGCCTCGGTCCGGGCGCCGAGGACGGCGTTCCCGCCGTCGCGGACCACGGCGGCGGCCACCTGGTGGCCGAGCCCGGCCCCGACGCCGGAGACGATGACGGTCTTCCCTCGCAACAGCATGCGGCGCTCCCTGGCGACTCGATCTGACGGGCCGTCAGGGTAGGGTGCGGGGGCGCGGATGGGAAGGTCCGCCGAGGGGCCGGGGAAGGGGCCGGCCGTGGGGCCGCGCCCGGCCCGCCGGCGCGCTCCGCGATGGCGAAAACGGATGCAAAGGGTCATCAGGCGTGCCGGAACGGGTCATTGCGGTGTTACCGGCAGGGAAGGCGCACCCCGGCGGCGCCGCCGGTCGCCCCGGGGGCCGCGTCCTGGACGTCCTGGGCCACAGGGCGGTGAAGCCGAGACGAATGGTGCGTCATATCTGCGGGGGCGACGGCGAGTCGCGTCGGAATACCTGATAGACAGAAGAATCACGGCTCGACCGGCCGCAAACCTTAGCTGGCCGCCTTGGGGGGATCGCCGCACTGTGAAGCCGCTTCACCGTCATGTAGTCAACACCTCGCGCAAGGTCTTGTGCACGGCCGCCCTCGCGGCCAGCCTGACCACCGCCGCCGTCGTGACCAACCCGTCGACCGCGGGCGCGGGGGAGTCCGAACCGACCCCGGACAGTCCGCAGGCCACCGACCGCGGCGACGCGCGGCTCGACCTGCCGCCCACGCTCGCCGACCCCACGCCGCCGCCCGGAGCGAACGCTCCCGAAGGCGCCGGCGGCATACCCGCGACCGCCCTCGACGCCTACCAGCGCGCCGCGGTGTCGGTGGGCGCGGCCCTGCCCAACTGCAAGCTGCCCTGGGAACTGCTGGCGGGCATCGGCCGCATCGAGTCCGTCCACGCCTCCGGGTACGGGCTCCAGTCCGACGGGTACACGGAGAAGCCGATCCGCGGCCCCCGCCTCGACGGCAACGGCTTCGCGAAGATCAGCGACACCGACAAGGGCGAGTGGGACGCGGACACCGAGTACGACCGCGCCTTCGGCCCGATGCAGTTCATCCCGTCCACGTGGAAGGACTGGAAGGCCGACGGCAACGCCGACGGCAAGCGCGACGCGAACAACATCTACGACGCGGCCCTGGGCGCGGGCCTCTACCTGTGCGCGGGCGACCGGGACCTCTCCGACCCGGCCAAGCTCGACAAGGCGATCCTCAGCTACAACAACTCCCGCGAGTACGTGAACTCCGTACTCGGCTACATGCGGCAGTACCAGAACGGCGCCGCCGGGGTACCGAACCCGCCCGCCGGGAACTTCCCCACCCCGCCGCCCTCGGGCACCCTGCCCGCCCCGCAGCCCACGTTCCCGACGACGCCGACCAGGCCGACCACGCCCACGACGCCGACGAACCCCACCACGCCGACGAACCCGACCACGCCCACCAAGCCGACGACCCCGCCCACCGAGCCGACCAAGCCGACCCCGGCGCCGGCCGCGCTCGCCAAGCTGGAGCGCGTCGGCGGGGCGAAGCTGGAGGCCGAGACGGGCGGCGTCTTCGCGGAGGGCACCCGCTTCAAGGCGGTCCTCAGCGACGGAAAGCCGGCCGTCGGCCAGGCCGTCGTGATCGCCGTCGAGGGGGACACCACCGGCGGGACCCGCTTCTCCCCGCTGAACGAGCCCAGCGTGGTGATCCGTACGGACGCCCAGGGCATCGCCACCGCCCCCAAGCTGAAGGCGGGCCCGACGGCCGGCGCCTTCACCCTCCGCGCCACGGCCTACGACTCCAAGAGCCAGTTCACCGTGGCCCTGGACGGCAAGGTCACCGCCAAGCCGGTCGTGCTGACCCGCACCGACGGCACGGCCCCCGTGCGGGCCGAGACCGGCACCGCCGTGAAGGGCCTGCAGTTCCTCGCCGCCGCCGGGAACACGCCCGTCGCCGGTGCGCAGCTCACCGCCGCCCTCGTCGAGAAGGACCAGGCCGGCGCCTGGGTCCCCGTGGACCCGAAGACGGCGAAGGGCCCGTACTTCGCGGGCGAGGACGGCAAGAAGCTGTTCGCACTGGACCTGCCCAAGACCGGCGCCGACGGCAAGACCGCCCTGCCGGACCTCCTCACCAAGGACGTCGCCCCGGGCACCTACCACCTGCGCCTGATCACGCCCGAGAAGTCGGTCCTGCTCCTGGAGATCACGATCGCCCCCAAGGCGGAGACCAAGCCGGACCCCGCGCCCGGAACCCCTGAGACGCAGCCGGGGACGGGTACCAAGCCCGCCCCGACCACCTCCCAGCCGGCCCTCAAGCCCTGATCCTGGGCCCCGGACACACGAGAAGGCCGCCGGCCGGTCACCGTCCCGCACGGTGACCGGCCGGCGGCCTTCCGCTTCGCCGGCGGTGAAAGCGGCGCTGAAAGCGGCGCTGAAAGCCGGGGGTGAGAGCCGGGGGTGAGAGCCGGGGGTGAGAGCCGGGGGTGAGAGCCGGGGGTGAAAAGGCAGGAGCCCCGCCCCCTCCGCTCGCACGGAGGAGGCAGGGCTCCTTGGGTACTGCTAATCCAACCGCGATCCGGTCGGCCAGGCGACTAGGCCGGGGTGACGTTCTCCGCCTGCGGGCCCTTCGGACCCTGCGTGACGTCGAAGTTCACCTGCTGGTTCTCCTCCAGGGAGCGGAAGCCAGCAGCGTTGATCGCGGAGTAGTGGACGAAGACATCCGGGCCGCCGCCGTCCTGGGCGATGAAGCCGAAGCCCTTTTCAGCGTTGAACCACTTCACGGTTCCGGTAGCCATGAGCCCTCCTATGGGCCAAAGGGTCGCCCTGCTCCAGAACCTGCTAAGAAGTCTGAAAACTACAAAAGCCTGCGGGTCACATTCTCCGCAGGCTTCGTACTGCAAGGGAAACCAAACTGCAACTTGCGTCGAGCCTAGCACGCACCCCGCGGCCGAGACCAGAGGGAAAGATCACGTCACCCGGACGTTTGAGACCCGCTCGATGGCTGACGGAGAGCCGGGGGCTAGTCTCGCGATGTGGACGTCTACCGCAGCCGGCCCCGCGTCGGCCACATCCAGTTCCTGAACTGCCTGCCCCTCTACTGGGGGCTGGCCCGAACCGGCACGCTGCTGGACCTGGAGCTGACCAAGGACACCCCCGAGAAACTCAGCGAAAGACTCGTCAGCGGCGAACTCGACATCGCGCCCATCACCCTCGTCGAGTACCTCCGCAACGCCGACGAGCTCGTCGCCTTCCCCGACATCGCGGTCGGCTGCGACGGCCCCGTGATGTCCTGCGTGATCGTCTCCCAGGTCCCGCTGGAGCAGCTCGACGGCGCCCGGGTCGCCCTCGGATCGACCTCCCGGACCTCCGTACGCCTCGCCCAGC
Source organism: Streptomyces sp. NPDC006512 (assembly GCF_040611935.1). Lineage (NCBI taxonomy): Bacteria > Bacillati > Actinomycetota > Actinomycetes > Kitasatosporales > Streptomycetaceae > Streptomyces > Streptomyces sp. NPDC006512. Next base: position 140,920 of record NZ_JBEXPG010000006.1, read on the forward strand.
TGCTCCTCGCCGAGCAGTACGGAGTCCAGCCCGACTACTACTCCTGCCCCCCTGACCTGGGCGTCATGATGCAGGAGGCCGACGCGGCGGTGCTGATCGGCGACGCCGCGCTGCGCGCCTCGCTGCACGACGCCCCCCGGCTCGGGCTGGCGGTCCACGACCTCGGTCAGATGTGGAAGGACTGGACCGGACTGCCGTTCGTCTTCGCCGTCTGGGCCGCCCGCAAGGACTACCTCGCCCGCGAGCCGGTCGTCGTCTCCAAGGTCCACGAGGCCTTCCTGTCCTCCATGGACGTCTCCCTCCGGGAGGTCACCAAGGTCGCCAAGCAGGCCGCCCGCTGGGAGGCCTTCGACGCCGAGCTGCTGGAGCGCTACTTCACCACGCTCGACTTCCGCTTCGGCCCGGAACAACTGGCCGGCGTCCGCGAATTCGCGCGCCGTACGGGTTCCACGACGGGCTACCCCACGGATGTCGCCGTGGAGCTCCTCAAGGTGGGCGCCGCGGATCATTGAGCGGGCTTATGCCCGCCGCCGCCGCGCACACCGGAAAGCGAATGCGTGCGTTATCCGGGAATTCGTTCCCCATTCGCCCTCGTGTACCGCGAAGCGGAATGCATGCATTCGCCCGGGGCTTTCGGTTCAGCCGTGCTCCATGACGAAGCCCAGGCCGGCCGCCAGGCCGAAGAGGGCGGCGACGGCCAGGAGCGTCACCAGCAGGCACAGCCAGCCGATCAGGAGGGCGGCCAGCGCGGCGCCCCGGCCGTCGCCGCCGAGCCGGCGGCCCCGGAAGCGGGCCGCGTGCCCGGAGGGGATCGCCAGCAGCGCGCACAGCAGCGCCAGCGCGACGAAGAGCGGCGGGTTGAGCCAGGCGATCGGCCCGGCGAAGTTCCCGAGGAAGCCCACGGACGCCAGCGCGAAGCCGAGGGCGACCCGCGCCGTCCGGTTCCGCCCGGTCAGGCTCGTCGTCCCGGTGGTGCCGGTGCCGTTCATCTTTCTTCCCCCCTCGTACGGTTTCCGGCGGCCCACCGTAGGCGATGCCCGAGGCCCTAAGGTGCTGGTGACATCAGACGACTCGGGGGACGGGGAAGCGATGCAGCCGCTCGAAGCCGGTGAACCGCGGACGATCGGGGCGTACCGGCTGCTCGGCCGGCTCGGCGCGGGCGGCATGGGCCGGGTCTACCTGGGGCGCAGCGCGGGCGGCCGGACCGTCGCGGTGAAGATCGTGCACCCGCACTTCGCGGCGGACGGGGAGTTCCGGGAGCGGTTCCGGCGCGAGGTGGAGGCCGCCCGCCGGGTCGGCGGGGAGTGGACGGCGCCGGTGCTGGACGCCGACCCCGAGGCGGCCGTGCCGTGGGTGGCGACGGGCTACGTGGCGGGCCCCTCCCTGGACCGGGCGGTGGCCGGGCACGGGCCGCTGCCGGGGTCATCGGTGCGGGCCGTCGGAGCGGGGCTGGCCCGGGCGCTGGTGGCGGTGCACGCGCTGGGCCTCGTCCACCGGGACGTGAAGCCGTCGAACGTGATGCTGACCCTCGACGGGCCCCGGCTGATCGACTTCGGGATCGCCCGGGCCACGGACGGGACGGCCTCGCTGACCTCCACGGGGGTGTCCGTCGGCTCGCCCGGCTACATGTCGCCCGAGCAGATCCTCGGCAAGGGGATCAGCGGGGCGGCGGACGTGTTCTCGCTGGGCGCGGTGCTGGCCTTCGCGGCGACCGGGCGGCCCCCCTTCACCGGGGACAACTCGGCGACGCTCCTCTACAAGGTGGTCCACGAGCCGCCGGAGCTCGACGGGATCCCGGCCGGGGAGCTCCGCGAGCTGATCGCGTCCTGCCTCGCCAAGGCGGCCCCGGAGCGTCCCGCGCCGCAGGAGCTGGCGGTGGCCCTGGGCGGCGCCCTGGGCGCGCCGGGGTGGCTGCCGGCTCCGCTGGTGGAGGAGGCGAGCCGGGCGGCCGTGGCCCTGCTGGACCTGGACGCGGAGCCCGCCGGGGATCCCGCAGGGCGGGCCGGGTCCGGGCCGGTGCCGTTGCCCGCGGCCCCGTACGGGGCTCCGGCGGGCGGCGGGTTCGGGGCGCCGGACCCCTCGTACGGGGGCCCGTACGGGGCTTCGGGCCCGGCGGGCCCGTACGGTTCGGGCGCCGCGCGGCAGGGGGCGTCGAACGCCGCGCCGCACGACGCGGTGACCGGGACGGCGGGCGGCGGCGGTGTGCCGGGTCCGCGCGAAGCCCCGGAAGGGCGCCGGGTGACGGTCAGCGCGGCCGGCCGGCGGTTCAGCTGCACGGTCGTCCTCGCGGCGGCGGCCGTCCTCGCGGGGGTGACCGGCGGGCTGTACGGGATGGGGCTGCTGCCGGGACAGGGCGAGGGCCGGGACGCGGCGAGCAGCGGCCCGCGGCCCTCGGCGTCGACGCCGGCGGACACCGACCCGGCCGCGTCCTCGCCGGCGACCACGCCCACCGGCAGTCCGTCCGCGGCCTCGTCGGCCCCGCCGAAGGGGACCCGGGGCGACGTGCCGAAGGAGCTGACCGGAACCTGGAAGGGCACGGTCACCACCGCCCGCCTGGGCGTCCCGAGCGCGTTCGAGATCACGATCAAGGGCGGCAAGGTCGGCGAGGTCGTCGCCCGCGACAAGTCGGTCATCGACCTCCTCGGCACCGACTGCAGCGGCGACTGGAAGCTGGCCTCCGCCACCGACCGCTCGCTCGTCCTCGACACCTCCGGTGGTCCGAACCCGGCGCCCGGCGTCTGCTCCAACGGCTCCGCCGACGAGCGCTTCACCCTCAACGAGAACGGAACCCTCCACTACAAGTCGGGCGACGGTCCCGCCGGGAACCCCGAGGGCGACCTCACCCGCAGCCCCTGAACCGCGGGGGCCCGGCCCCTGAAACCCGCGGACGGGCCCTGGCGTAGGCTGGATCGGTCCGGACCCTTGACACACCGCCGAAAGGTGACGCACCGGTGACCGACCAGGCCGCTCTCCAGTCTGTCCTCGACCGTGCCGCCGCAGGGGGCCGGATCAGCCAGGAAGAGGCCCTCGACCTCTACCGGCACGCCCCGCTCCACGCGCTCGGCCAGGCCGCCGACGCCGCGCGCCGGCTGCGCTACGCCGGTACGGAGCACATCGCGACGTACATCATCGAGCGCAACATCAACTACACGAACGTGTGCGTGACGGCGTGCAAGTTCTGCGCCTTCTACGCGGCCCCCAAGGACAAGAAGAAGGGCTGGTCGCGCGACCTCGACGACATCCTGCGCCGCTGCGCGGAGACCGTGGAGCTCGGCGGCACGCAGATCATGTTCCAGGGCGGCCACCACCCCGACTACGGCGTCGAGTACTACGAGCACCACTTCGGGGCCATCAAGAAGGAATTCCCGCAGCTGGTCATCCACTCCCTCGGCGCGTCCGAGGTCGAGCACATGGCCCGCATCTCGGGCGTCTCGGCCGAGGAGGCCATCCAGCGGATCCACGCCGCCGGCCTGGACTCCTTCGCCGGCGCGGGCGCCGAACTGCTGCCCGCGCGGCCCCGCAAGGCGATCGCCCCGCTCAAGGAGTCCGGCGAACGCTGGCTGGAGATCATGGAGATCGCCCACCGGCTGGGCGTGGAGTCCACCTCCACCATGCTGATGGGCACCGGCGAGACCAACGCCGAACGCATCGAGCACATCGCGATGATCCGGGACACGCAGGACCGCACCGGCGGCTTCCGCGCGTTCATCCCGTACACGTACCAGCCCGAGAACAACCACCTCAAGGGCCGCACCCAGGCGACGGTCTTCGAGTACCTGCGCATGATCGCCATCGCGCGGCTCTTCCTCGACAACGTCGCCCACATCCAGGGCTCCTGGCTCACCGTCGGCAAGGAGGCGGGCCAGCTCTCCCTGCACTACGGCGCGGACGACCTCGGTTCGATCATGCTGGAGGAGAACGTCGTCTCCTCGGCCGGTGCCAAGCACCGCTCGAACCGCCAGGAGATCATCGACCTGATCCGCAAGGCGGGCCGCGTCCCGGCGCAGCGCGCCACGACGTACGAGCACCTCCTCGTGCACGACGACCCGGCGAACGACCCGGCCGACCACCGCGTCGCCTCGCACATCTCCTCCATCGCCATCGAGGGCGGCACCGCGCACCCCGAGCTGAAGCTCATCTCCACGAACTGATGCTCACGCTGCACACGGCCGAACTCCTCGTCACCGGCCCGGGATCGACGCCGCTGGAAGGCGGCGCCGTCCTGGTCGAGGGCGACCGGATCGTCCGCGCGGGCCCGTACGCGGAGCTCGCCGCGGACGCCCCGCACGCCCGGGTCCGCCGCTGGCCCGGCGTGCTGACCCCGGGGCTGCTGGCGCGCGGCGCGGACGAGCTGCTGGAGCGGACGTATTACCCGGACGACCCGTACGAGATCACCGAGCTCGGCGCCGGCCCGATCACCGGGGCGGCCGCCCTGGACGCCCTGAAGATGACCGAGGCCCGCTGGGGCAACAGCGCCCGGCGCGGCACGCAGAAGCTGCTGGCGCGCGGGGTGGTGGCCGTCGCGGGCCGGTTCACGGTGGCGTCGGTGCGCACCGCGGTGGTCCGCTCGGGCCTGGCCGTGCTCGCGCCCGTCCCCTACGAGGGCCCGCCCGCCCTCGACCCGCTCGCGGGCCGGGAGACGGCCGAGGAGGCCTTCCACGGGGTCCTGGAAGCCGGCGCCCCGGCCCGCTTCGCGGTGTTCGCGGTGCCGTCCCCGGCGGAGCTCCCGGCCCTCGGCGCGGACACCTGCGTGGCCACGGTCATCGGGGGCCGTCTCCTGCACCGCCGTCGCTGAGCCGCCGGCCGTCGCGGGCGAGGGCCGCCAGGAGGCAGGCCTGGAGGCGGCTGATCCCGCCGAGCTTGGCCCGTATGTTGCCCACGTGGAACTTGACGGTGCTGACCGACAGGTGGAGCTCCGCGGCGAGTTCCGCGTTGGACGCCCCGGTCGCCAGGCACAGGAACACCGCCGACTCCTGTTCGGTGAGCCGCACCCGCGGCCGCTGGGGCCCGTACGACGGGAACCAGGCGGGGACGCTGAAGCTGACGACGCGCACGGTTCCCGCTCCTCACCCCGGCCACTGCTGTGTCAGGGGACGCGCGGACCGGCCAGGTAGGTTCCCGCTCCGTCGAACGGCCAGGCGTTGGACGTACAGCCGAGCAGTCCCTTGATCTGCTGCATCATCGCGGGCGCCGGCCGCCCGGGCCCGGGGCAGGTCTCGTGCTCCCGGCCCAGTTCGTGGCCCACCTCGTGGTTCACGATCAGGGCCCGGTACTCCTCCACCGGGCCGCTGAACTGCGGGGACCCCTCCAGCCAGCGCTTGAGGTTGACCACGACGGTGTGCCCGGCCCGGCAGTTGGTCTCCCCGATCAGCTCGGGCGTGACCACCTCGCACAGCCGGTCGGTGGTCGACGGCGTGGCGATCTTCACGGTGAAGTCCACCGGCTGCCCGGGCCCGGCCATCCGGAAGCCGTACGCCGGGTCGCGGATCCAGCCGCGCGGGTCCCCGAGGATCGCCTCGACGGAGCGGGCGGCGGCCTCCGGGTCGACCCCGCTGCCCTGTTCGACCTCGATCCGCCAGCTCCGTACGGGCCCCTTGCCCTGGGGCTGCCCCGTCACCGTCGACGCGGTGAACGTCCCCGGCCCCGCGGCGGGCGCGGACGGGCCCGTGGACGCCTTCGGGGAGGCCGGGGCGGAAGGGGAGGCCGCGGGCGCCTTCGGGGAGGCCGGGCCGGAGGGGCGGCGGGTCGTGCGCGAAGCGGGGGAGGAGGCGTGCGGGGCCGTGACGGAGGGGTCCGCCGGGACCTCTTCCGCCGGCCCGGCGCCCCGGCCGTCGGCGACGGTGGCGACCTCCGGGTCCCCGGGGGCCAGGGTGTAGGCGGACACCGAGAGCACGATCAGCGCCGTCGCCCCGAGGACCGTCCGGCGCAGCCGCCGGCGCCGCTCGGCCCGGCGCAGCGCGCGCAGGCCTCCTCGGGAACCGTCCGTGGAACGACCGGTGGAACGCCCTGCCGGCATGCTGGAGCCCTTTGCTAGACGAGGGCACCCAGTGTGCCCCTCGCCCTGCCGGGTCGTCGGTCCGGGTCGGCCCGCGTCCAGTCAACCCACCCGCACGCCACACCACAACTGTCCCCGGGGCCAGTCCCGGGCGGGTGGCGCGGCGGCGGCCTGAGAGGATGGCTCCGTATCTGTCGACCCGCACACCGAGGGGCACACACCAGTGACAAGGGCTTCCCTGGACAAGCAGCCGCACGAAGTCGCGTCCATGTTCGACGGTGTGGCGGCGAACTACGACCTCACCAACGACGTGATCTCCCTCGGCCAGGCGCGCCTGTGGCGCAGGGAGGTCGCCAAGGCGGTCGCCGCCCGCCCCGGCCAGAAGGTCCTCGACCTCGCCGCCGGAACCGCGACCTCCTCGCTGCCCTTCGCCGAGAGCGGCGCGTACGTCGTCCCCTGCGACTTCTCCCTCGGCATGCTCCGCGAGGGCAAGAAGAAGCACGCCTGGCTGCCGCTGACCGCCGGTGACGCGACGAAGCTGCCGTTCAAGGACGACGTCTTCGACACCGTGACGATCTCCTTCGGCCTGCGCAACGTCCAGGACACCGACGCCGCGCTGCGCGAGCTGTACCGGGTGACGAAGCCCGGCGGCCAGGTCGTGATCTGCGAGTTCTCGCAGCCGACCTGGGCGCCCTTCCGCACCGTCTACATGGAGTACCTGATGCGCGCGCTGCCGCCGGTGGCCCGTGTGGTGGCCTCGAACCCGGACGCGTACGTGTACCTCGCCGAGTCCGTCCGCGAATGGCCGGACCAGCCGGCGCTGGCCGCGCTGCTGCAGAAGGCCGGCTGGGGCAAGGTCGCCTGGCGGAACCTGACCGGCGGCGTCGTCGCCCTGCACCGCGGCACCAAGGCGTAACAGGAGTGGCGGTGGAGGCCGGGCCCTTCGACTACGCGGCCCTGCTGGAGCGGGTCGCGGCCGACATCGCGTCCCTCGTCGGCAGCGGCACGCCCGCCGAGTACATCCCGGCCCTCGCGACCGTGGACCCCGGCAGCTTCGGGATGGCGCTCGCCGACCTCGACGGGAACGTCTACGGGGTCGGTGACTGGCGGACCCCGTTCTCCACCCAGTCGATCACCAAGGTGTTCGCGCTGGCGCTGGCGCTGGCCGAGGGCGGCGACAGCCTGTGGGAGCGGGTGGGCCGGGAGCCGTCGGGCAACCCGTTCAACTCGCTCGTGCAGCTGGAGTACGAGAACGGCATCCCCCGCAACCCGTTCATCAACGCGGGCGCGCTCGTCGTCACCGACCGGCTCCAGACCCTGACGGGCGACGCGAGCAGCGAACTGCTGGAGTTCCTGCGGCAGGAGAGCGGCAACCCCGGCATCGGCTTCGACGCGGAGGTGGCCGCGTCCGAGCAGGAACACGGCGACCGGAACGCGGCCGTCGCCCACTTCATGGCCTCGTACGGGAACATCGACAACCCCGTGCCGGCGCTGCTGGACCACTACTTCTGGCAGTGCTCCATCGAGATGAGCTGCGCCGATCTCGCCCTGGCCGGGCGGTTCCTGGCCCGGCACGGGCTGCGCGCGGACGGCTCGCGGCTGCTGACGCGCAGCGAGGCCAAGCAGATCAACGCGGTGATGCTGACCTGCGGGACGTACGACGCGGCGGGCGAGTTCGCGTACCGGGTCGGGCTGCCGGGCAAGAGCGGCGTCGGGGGCGGCATCGTCGCGGTCGTCCCGGGCCTGTGCACCCTCGCGGTCTGGAGCCCTGGACTCGACGCGCAGGGCAACTCGGTGGCGGGTGTGGCGGCTCTGGACCGCTTCACCACGTTGACGGGGCTTTCGGTGTTCTGAGCTTGCCTCTGCCTCTGCCCTGGCCGGGCGGGGGGCGGGTGGGGTGGCTGCGGGTGGGCCGGGGTCGGGGCCGGGGGCGGGGCCGGGGTGGGGGGTCGGCCGGGGCGGGCATGATTTATGGCGCCTTGTCCGGAGCGCCTTGCCGGCGGGGCAGGGCGCCAACAAATCACGTTTTAGCCCCGGCCGACCCCCCACCCCGGCCCCGCCCCCGGCCAGGTGTCGCCCCGGGTGGGGTCAGGGCGTCGCCAGTGTGAGTTCGTAGCGGCGGCCGTAGCGGGTGCCGCTCGGGAGCGGGAACCGTTCCGCCAGCGTCATTCCGAGCCGCTCCGCGACCGCGATCGACCGCTGGTTCTCGTCGTCGATCATCGCCACCACGTGCGGGACCCCCGCCTCCCGTACCCGCTCCAGCGCGGCCAGCGCAGCCGCGTACGCGTACCCGCGCCCCCACGCGGAGCGCCCCAGCCGCCAGCCGATCTCGATCTCGCCGACCGGCCCCCACGCCTTCTCCGCCGGCCACGGCTGCGCGCCGGTGAAGCCGATGACCTCGCCGTCCCCGTCGAGCAGCGTCCACAGGCAGTAGCCGCGCTGCGCGTCGTGCATCCGCTGCCGCGCGGTGAATTCGACGTACGAGGACAGTTCCGCGGGCCCGCCGAGGAACTCCATCACGTCCGGGTCGTCGAAGACGCCGTGCCAGGCGTGGGCGTCCTCGTCGGTGGGTACGCGCAGGCGTACGTCGGGGAGCGGCCGGGTCGGCGAGGTGGTCATAGGGGCAGCCCTTCGGATCGTGATCTCTCTCGCTGCTTAGACTGCACTTGTCCGGTGCCGCCTGGCACCCTATATCGAGCCTTCGGGAGACCCCGCAGTGACCGAGCCCCTCTCCGAACACTCCGCGGATGTGATCGTCGTCGGGGCCGGGCCCGCCGGCTCCACGACCGCCTACTACCTCGCCAAGGCCGGACTTGACGTCCTGCTGCTGGAGAAGACGGCGTTCCCGCGCGAGAAGGTGTGCGGCGACGGTCTGACCCCGCGTGCCACCAAGCAGCTCGTGTCGATGGGCATCGACATCTCGGAAGAGGCGGGCTGGCTCCGCAACAAGGGTCTGCGGATCATCGGCGGCGGGCAGCGGCTCCAGCTGGACTGGCCGGAACTCGCCTCCTACCCGGACTACGGACTCGTCCGCAAGCGCGACGACTTCGACGAGACGCTGGCCCGGCAGGCGCAGAAGGCCGGCGCCCGCCTGTACGAGCGCTGCAACGTGGGCGAGCCCGTACGCGATCCGCGCACCGGGCACATCACGGGCGTGCAGGCGAAGCTGGGCGAGGAGAAGACCCCGGTCACCTTCCACGCCCCGCTGGTCGTCGCGGCCGACGGCAACTCCTCGCGGCTGTCGCTCGCGATGGGCCTGCACCGGCGTGAGGACCGCCCGATGGGCGTCGCGGTGCGCACGTACTTCACCTCGCCTCGGCACGACGACGACTACCTGGAGTCCTGGCTGGAGCTGTGGGACCGGCGCGGTCCGCAGGACCGGCTGCTGCCCGGCTACGGCTGGATCTTCGGCATGGGCGACGGTACGTCCAACGTCGGCCTCGGCATCCTGAACTCCTCCTCGGCGTTCAAGGAACTGGACTGGCGCGAGGTCCTCAAGGCGTGGTGCGCGTCCATGCCGGAGGACTGGGGCTACACCCCGGAGAACATGACGCAGCCGATCCGCGGGGCCGCGCTGCCGATGGCCTTCAACCGGCAGCCGCACTACACCAAGGGCCTGCTGCTGGTCGGTGACGCGGGCGGGCTCGTCAACCCGTTCAACGGCGAGGGCATCGCCTACGCGATGGAGTCCGGGCAGATCGCCGCCGAGGTCATCGTGCAGGCGCACGCCCGGTCCACGCCGGCGCTGCGGGAGCTGGCGCTCCACAGCTACCCGAAGGTGCTCAAGGAGACGTACGGCGGCTACTACACGCTGGGCCGCGCCTTCGTGAAGCTGATCGGCAACCCGAGGGTGATGAAGGTGGCCACGCAGCGCGGCCTGACCCACCCCGTACTGATGAAGTTCACGCTGAAGATGCTGGCCAATCTGACCGACCCGACGGGCGGGGACGCGATGGACCGCATCATCAACGGGCTGAGCAAGGTGGCCCCGAAGGCCTGAGCGGCGCGGGGTCAGAGGCCGGCGGGCCGGTGCGGGGTGTCCCCGTCCCGGTCCGCTCCGGCGTTCCCGGGGCCGTCCGGGGCGCCGTGGACGGCGCGCACGCAGCGGGCCAGGAGGACGAGGCCGGACAGCAGCAGGGCGGCGGAGAGCGCCCATGCCAGGCCGAGGGCGAGCGGGGGGCCGGGCTTCTGCCAGGGGCGGACGGTGCCCAACAGCCAGCCGCCGACGGCGAGGAGGGCGAGGCCTCCGGCCGCGGGGGCGGCGGCGGGGTCGCCGGCGCCGTGCGTTTCGTACGGGTTCGCGCTCACGGGACCACCGCCTCCAGGATCGGTCCGGCCGCACGGCCGGGTGCACGCGGCCATCTTCGCAGGGCCCCGGCCGGGTGGGGAACGGCGGTGTCCGGGGCCCTGGGGCCGGCAGGCGCGCCTTCCCGCGGGCTTCCCGGCGGCGGGGAGGTTCCCGTGCGGTGCGTCCTCCCGGGGGGAAGCGAAGTGCCGTACGGGGGCGTTGGGGGACCGGCCCCCGGCTCCGGGCATGCCGCAGGGCCGGCGCTCCTCCCCCGAGCGGGGGAGCACCGGCCCTGCGTGGCGATCGAGTCGATCAGAGAAGGCGGACGGCGCCCGTGGGCTTGTCGTAGTTCATGGGGCGCTCGACGATGCCCGTGTTGGGGTTCTGCGCGCCGATGAAGTTGCCGCCACCGACGTACAGGGCGACGTGGTACGCGCTGCCCTTGGAGCCCCAGTACAGGATGTCGCCCGGCTGAAGGGCGCTCAGGGACACCGAGCGGCCGGCGGTGGACTGTGCCTGCGAGGTGCGCGGCAGGGAGACGCCGGCCTGGCGGTAGGCCGCCTGCACGAGGCCCGAGCAGTCGAACGAGGACGGGCCGGTGCCGCCCAGGACGTACGCCTTGCCGAGCTGTGCGCGGGCGAAGTTGAGGATCGCGGAGGCCGAGCCCTTGACCGGCGCCGTGACGGTGCCGCTGCCCTGGCCCGAGCCGCTGCCCGCGCTGGAGCCCTTGGAGGGGGTCGAGGAGGACCCGCCGTCGGAGTCGTCGGAGCCGGAGGCGGTCTGGAGGGAGGTGCGCTCGGCGTTGCGGGTGGCGCGCTCGGCGTCGGCCTTGCGGTCCGCTTCCTCCTTCGCCTTCTTCTCCGCCGCCTTCTGGGCGTCTTCCTTGGACTGCTTCGCCTCGGCGGCGGCTCCCGTACGGGCGCTCTCCTCCTGGGCGTTCAGTTCGCCTTCCACGGCGGCCTCGACGGCGGCGACGCGGGTGGTCTCGGCGGCCGTGGTGACGGCCGAGGACACCTCGGCGCCGAGGTCCAGGTCGAGGACCGGCATTTCCAGCGTCGTCTCGGCCACGGGCTCTGCGGACGGGGACGCGCTCGCGGTGCCGGCCATGGCCAGGGTGCTGAGAACGCCACCGGCAACTCCGGCGCGGACCGCGAGCTTCGAGGCGCTGCGGCGGGGCTTCCGGTGGCTGGGTATGTGAGCGGTGTGGGACATGGGAACAACCGCTATCAGGGGGTGGACGTCCGCTTCAAGAAACGTGGTCTGCGCCACAGTTGCGCGCGGAGGGTCCGAACCGGGCGCGTCGCGCCTCTTATTGACGCCGTAACGGGCGTATCGGACACACTTTCACAAGCCTGTGATCATGGGGTTTCAGAATTAAGTCCGAATTGATCCAGGGCCTACCATCGGCCCGCACAGATGGCCAAGCCCTCTTTCGGCGGCGCTCATTCCGTGTGACACAGATCACAGTTACCTCCTGCCGTGCGGGCGCTGTGGCCGGTCCGTGATCCGACTGTGAACGTGCCGTGCGGTTAGTGAACGGATGCACAGCATCCGCTCCCCTTTCATCCCGCCGTCGACTTCCGGCCACCGGCCCCCCTCGTGCCCCCTCGCGGCACCCGTATTCCCCCTCGCGTCCACTCCCGTCCCGCCGGCTTCCCCCGACCGGGCGACGGCGGTTCCTTTATCACTGAGGCCGCGCTGGTGCCAATTTGCCTGCAACGGCCACCATTTGATAGAGCAGCACGCCTTCCACCTGCGGTGACGGGCCCGGATGTCACCTTTGGTGATCATGTGGATGCCTTGCGTACGAAGATCACCACTCATCGGACTTCATGATCGTTCGTCAGGTGGTGGAGATCACAAACTCGGTGTTGTTACCCGTGTCGCAGATCACAGACCGGCAGGCATAAGATGCGCAGCAGTCCGGCTTGTGAACTGCCTCACATGCCCCCGTCCCGATCTTCGGGGCGATCTTCGCGGGGGCGGTGCACGCGGCGCCGGCACAGCGGTCCAACGGTCAAGGACGACTGGAAGGAGCGAGGAGCGTGAATGCGTACGCACCCATCCTCGTGCTCGGCGCCCTCGGCGCAGGGTTTGCGATCTTCTCCGTGGTCATGGCCACGCTGATCGGCCCAAAACGGTACAACCGGGCGAAGCTCGAAGCCTACGAGTGCGGCATCGAACCCACCCCGATGCCCGCCGGCGGCGGTCGCTTCCCCATCAAGTACTACCTGACGGCGATGCTCTTCATCGTCTTCGACATCGAAGTTGTCTTCCTCTACCCCTGGGCCGTCACCTTCGACGCCCTGGGGATCTTCGGGCTCGTCGAGATGCTGCTCTTCGTGCTCACCGTCTTCGTCGCCTACGCCTACGTCTGGCGCCGCGGCGGCCTGGAATGGGACTGAGGGGCTGAATTCTCCATGGGACTGGAAGAGAAGCTGCCGAGCGGCTTCCTGCTGACCACCGTCGAACAGGCCGCGGGCTGGGTGCGCAAGTCATCCGTCTTCCCCGCGACCTTCGGCCTGGCGTGCTGCGCCATCGAGATGATGACCACCGGAGCCGGCCGCTACGACCTGGCCCGCTTCGGCATGGAGGTCTTCCGCGGCTCCCCGCGCCAGGCCGACCTGATGATCGTGGCCGGGCGGGTCAGCCAGAAGATGGCGCCGGTACTGCGGCAGGTGTACGACCAGATGCCCGCTCCCAAGTGGGTCATCTCCATGGGCGTTTGCGCCTCTTCGGGCGGAATGTTCAACAACTACGCGATCGTCCAGGGCGTCGACCACATCGTTCCGGTGGACATCTACCTCCCCGGCTGCCCGCCGCGCCCCGAGATGCTGATGGACGCGATCCTCAAGCTCCACCAGAAGATCCAGGGCTCGAAGCTCGGCGTGAACCGGGAAGAGGCGGCGCGCGAGGCGGAGGAGGCAGCCCTCAAGGCGCTCCCCACCATCGAGATGAAGGGGCTCCTTCGGTGAGCGACGACCCGGCCGTGGAGAACGGCAATAACGTCCCTGCTCCCAGGGGCACCGCCGGGCCCGAGGTGATCGGCGTCCGCAAGGGCATGTTCGGCGCCGCGAACGGCGGCGACACCAGCGGTTACAGCGGCCTCGTCCGCACCGTGGCCCTGCCCGGGGAGACGGGCCGGCCCTACGGCTCGTACTTCGACGAGGTCGTCGACGAGCTCGAAGGCGCCCTGGAGGAGCAGGGCCTGGTCCCCGGCAACGCGATCGAGAAGGTCGTCGTCGACCGGGCGGAGCTCACGCTCCACATCGCCCGCGAGCACCTCGTACGGGTGGCCTCCACCCTGCGCGACGACCCGGCGCTGCGCTTCGAGCTCTGCACCGGCGTCAGCGGGGTGCACTTCCCCGGGGACAAGGGCCGCGAACTGCACGCCGTCTACCACCTGCGCTCGCTCACCCACGGCCGGATCGTGCGGCTGGAGGTGTCCGTCCCGGACGGCGACCCGCACGTCCCCTCGCTCGTCACCGTCTACCCGACCAACGACTGGCACGAGCGCGAGACGTACGACTTCTTCGGGCTGGTCTTCGACGGCCACCCGGCCCTCACCCGGATCATGATGCCGGACGACTGGCAGGGCTTCCCCCAGCGCAAGGACTACCCGCTCGGCGGCATCGCCATCGAGTACAAGGGCGCCCAGATCCCGGCTCCCGACCAGCGGAGGTCGTACAGCTGATGTCCCCCACCTCGAACCACGCAGCCCACCCCGCCTCCGCGCGCGAGACGACCGAGGGCACCGTCTACACCGTCACCGGCGGCGACTGGGACGAGATCGTCCGGTCGGCGGCCCGCGCGGACGACGAGCGGATCGTCGTCAACATGGGGCCCCAGCACCCGTCCACCCACGGAGTGCTCCGCCTGATCCTGGAGATCGACGGCGAGACGGTCACCGAAGCCCGCTGCGGCATCGGCTACCTCCACACCGGCATCGAGAAGAACCTCGAATTCCGGAACTGGACGCAGGGCACCACCTTCGTGACGCGCATGGACTACCTGACGCCGTTCTTCAACGAGACGGCGTACTGCCTCGGCGTCGAAAAACTCCTCGGCATCACCGAGCAGATCCCGGACCGCGCCACCGTGATCCGCGTCCTGCTGATGGAACTCAACCGGCTCTCCTCCCACCTGGTGTGCATCGCCACCGGCGGCATGGAGCTGGGCGCGACCACGATCATGATCTACGGATTCCGGGACCGCGAGCTGATCCTCGACGTCTTCGAGCTGATCACCGGCCTGCGCATGAACCACGCGTTCGTCCGCCCCGGCGGCCTCGCCCAGGACCTGCCCCCGGGCGCGGTCGACCAGCTGCGCGAGTTCGTGAAGACCATGAAGAAGAACCTGCCGGAGTACGACAAGCTCGCCACCGGCAACCCCATCTTCAAGGCCCGCATGCAGGACGTCGGCTACCTCGACCTGACCGGCTGCATGGCCCTCGGCGCCACCGGCCCGGTCCTGCGCTCCGCCGGCCTGCCGCACGACCTGCGCAAGTCCGACCCGTACTGCGGCTACGAGAACTACGAGTTCGACGTGCCCACCACCGAGAGCTGCGACTCCTACGGACGCTTCCTGATCCGCCTGGAGGAGATGCGCCAGTCCCTGCGGATCGTCGAACAGTGCCTGGACCGGCTGGAGCCGGGACCGGTCATGGTCGCCGACAAGAAGATCGCCTGGCCCGCCCAGCTCGCCATGGGCCCCGACGGCCTCGGCAACTCCCTCGACCACATCAAGAACATCATGGGCACCTCCATGGAGGCCCTCATCCACCACTTCAAGCTGGTGACCGAGGGCTTCCGGGTCCCCGCCGGACAGGCCTACGCGGCCGTCGAGTCCCCCAAGGGCGAGCTCGGCGTCCACGTCGTCTCCGACGGCGGCACCCGCCCCTACCGGGTCCACTTCCGCGACCCGTCCTTCACCAACCTGCAGGCCATGGCAGCGATGTGCGAGGGCGGCCAGGTCGCCGACGTCATCGTCGCCGTCGCCTCCATCGACCCCGTGATGGGAGGCGTCGACCGATGACAGACATCCAGCTGGGGATGCCCCAGCTCCCCGCCCCCGACTTCCCGGCCGAGGTGCGCGCCCGGCTCGAAGCCGACGCCGCGGACGTCATCGCCCGCTACCCCGACAGCCGCTCCGCGCTGCTGCCGCTGCTGCACCTGACGCAGTCCGAGGAGGGCTACGTCTCCCGCACCGGCATCCGCTTCTGCGCCGAGGTGCTGGGCCTGACCACCGCCGAGGTCACCGCCGTCGCCACCTTCTACACGATGTACCGGCGCAAGCCCTCCGGGGACTACCAGGTCGGCGTCTGTACGAACACCCTGTGCGCCGTCATGGGCGGCGACGCCATCTTCGACGAGCTCAAGGAACACCTCGGGGTCGGCAACAACGAGACCACCCCCGACGGCAAGGTCACCCTCGAACACATCGAGTGCAACGCGGCCTGCGACTACGCCCCCGTCGTGATGGTCAACTGGGAGTTCTTCGACAACCAGACCCCCGAATCCGCCAAGGCCGTCGTCGACGACCTGCGCGCCGGCCGCCCGGTCGAACCGACCCGGGGCGCGCCGCTGTGCACGTACAAGGAGACGGCCAGGATCCTCGCCGGGTTCCCGGACGAACGCGAGGGCGCGGTGGAGGCGACCGGCGGCGCCGGCCCCGCCTCCCTGATCGGCCTGCGCATCGCCCGCGGCGAGAGCCCGCACGCCTCGATCGTGCACCCGCGGGGCGAGGCCCGCGGCGAGACCGGCACCGAGGGAGGGGAGTGATGTCCGTGTCCACCGAGCTGAGCAAGAACGGAAGCCCGGAGAAGCTCCTCGCCCCCGTCCTGTCGGCGTTCTGGGACGAGCCGCAGTCCTGGACGCTGGAGACCTACCGGCGCCACGAGGGCTACGAGGGCCTGCGCAAGGCCCTCGCCATGACCCCGGACGACCTCATCGCCTACGTGAAGGACTCGGGCCTGCGCGGCCGTGGCGGCGCGGGCTTCCCCACCGGCATGAAGTGGCAGTTCATCCCGCAGGGCGACGGGAAGCCGCACTACCTCGTCGTGAACGCGGACGAGTCGGAGCCCGGAACCTGCAAGGACATCCCGCTCCTGTTCGCCAACCCGCACTCCCTCATCGAGGGAATGATCATCGCCTGCTACGCGATCCGCTCGCAGCACGCCTTCATCTACCTGCGCGGCGAGACCGTGCCCGTCCTGCGGCGCCTGCACGAGGCCGTGCGCGAGGCGTACGCCGCCGGATACCTCGGCAAGGACGCCCTCGGCAGCGGCCTCGACCTCGACATCACGGTGCACGCGGGCGCGGGCGCGTACATCTGCGGCGAGGAGACGGCGCTGCTCGACTCCCTCGAAGGCCGGCGCGGGCAGCCCCGGCTGCGGCCCCCCTTCCCTGCCGTCGAGGGGCTCTACGCGTGCCCCACCGTCGTCAACAACGTCGAGTCCATCGCCTCGGTTCCCGCGATCCTGAACAAGGGCAAGGACTGGTTCAAGGCGATGGGGACCGAGAAGTCCCCCGGCTTCACGCTGTACTCGCTGTCCGGGCACGTCAGCGGCCCCGGCCAGTACGAGGCCCCGCTCGGCATCACCCTGCGCCAGCTCCTCGACATGAGCGGCGGGATGCGCCCCGGGCACCGGCTGAAGTTCTGGACCCCGGGCGGCTCCTCCACCCCGATGTTCACCGACGAACACCTCGACGTCCCCCTGGACTACGAGGGCGTCGGCGCGGCCGGCTCGATGCTCGGCACCAAGGCCCTCCAGTGCTTCGACGAGACCACCTGCGTCGTCCGGGCCGTCACCCGCTGGACCGAGTTCTACGCCCACGAGTCCTGCGGCAAGTGCACGCCCTGCCGCGAAGGCACGTACTGGCTCGTCCAGCTGCTGCGCGACATCGAAGCGGGCAAGGGCGTCATGTCCGACCTCGACAAGCTGAACGACATCGCCGACAACATCAACGGCAAGTCGTTCTGCGCGCTCGGCGACGGCGCGGCCAGCCCGATCTTCTCCTCGCTCAAGTACTTCCGCGCGGAGTACGAGCAGCACATCACGGGCAAGGGCTGCCCCTTCGACCCCAAGAAGTCGACCCTCTGGGCTGACACGGAGGTGAACGCATGACCGTCACCACTCACGCCCCCGCCGGTGGCGGAGAGGCCGCGGTACCGCCGGAGAACACGGTGTCCCTCACCATCGACGGCATCGAACTGTCGGTGCCCAAGGGGACCCTCGTCATCCGGGCCGCCGAACAGCTCGGCATCGAGATCCCCCGCTTCTGCGACCACCCCCTCCTCGACCCCGCCGGCGCCTGCCGCCAGTGCATCGTCGAGGTCGAGGGCCAGCGCAAGCCGATGGCCTCCTGCACCATCACCTGCACCGACGGCATGGTCGTCCGCACACAGCTGACCTCCGAGGTCGCCGACAAGGCCCAGCGCGGGGTGATGGAGCTGCTGCTCATCAACCACCCCCTCGACTGCCCCGTCTGCGACAAGGGCGGCGAATGCCCCCTCCAGAACCAGGCCATGTCGCACGGCAACGCCGAATCCCGCTTCGAGGGCCGCAAGCGGACCTACGAGAAGCCCGTCCCGATCTCCACGCAGGTCCTCCTCGACCGCGAGCGGTGCGTGCTGTGCGCCCGCTGCACCCGCTTCTCCAACCAGGTCGCCGGCGACCCGATGATCGAACTGGTCGAGCGCGGCGCGCTCCAGCAGGTCGGCACCGGCGAGGGCGACCCGTTCCAGTCGTACTTCTCCGGCAACACCATCCAGATCTGCCCCGTCGGCGCCCTCACCTCGGCCGCCTACCGGTTCCGCTCCCGCCCCTTCGACCTCGTCTCCTCCCCGAGCGTGTGCGAGCACTGCGCGGGCGGCTGCGCGACCCGCACCGACCACCGGCGCGGCAAGGTCCTGCGGCGCCTCGCCGCCGAGGACCCCGAGGTGAACGAGGAGTGGGTCTGCGACAAGGGCCGCTTCGGGTTCCGCTACGCGCAGCGCCCGGACCGGCTCACCACCCCGCTGGTGCGCGGAGCCGACGGGATCCTCGCCCCGGCGAGCTGGCCCGAGGCCCTGGAGGCGGCCGCGGCGGGCCTCGCCGCCGCACGCGGCCGCACCGGCGTGCTGACCGGTGGCCGGCTCACCGTCGAGGACGCCTACGCCTACGCCAAGTTCGCCCGCGTCGTCCTCGACACCAACGACATCGACTTCCGGGCCCGCGTGCACAGCGCCGAGGAGGCCGACTTCCTGGCCGCCTCCGTCGCCGGCACCGGCAAGGACCTCGACGGCACCGGAGTCACGTACGCCTCGCTGGAGGCCGCGCCGACCGTGCTGCTCGCCGGCATCGAGGCCGAGGAAGAGGCCCCCGGTGTCTTCCTGCGGCTGCGCAAGGCGCACCGCAAGCACAAGCAGCAGACCTTCGCGCTGGCCCCCTTCAGCACAAGGGGCCTGGAGAAGGCGGGCGGCATCCTGCTGGCCGCCGCACCCGGCACCGAACCCGAGTGGCTGGACGCCCTCGCCACCCGCAGCGGCCTGGAGGCCGGCGGATCCGCAGCCGCGGAGGCACTGCGCAAGCCCGGCGCGGTCATCGTCGTCGGGGAGCGCCTCGCCGGCGTGCCCGGCGCGCTGACCGCCGCCGTACGGGCGGCCACCGCGACCGGGGCCCGCCTGGTGTGGATCCCGCGCCGGGCCGGGGAACGGGCCGCCGTCGAGGCGGGCGCCCTGCCCTCCCTGCTCCCCGGAGGCCGCCCCGCCACCGACCCGCGCGCCCGCGCCGAGGTCGCCGCCGCCTGGGGGCTGGACGAACTCCCGCACCGCTACGGACGCGACACCGGCCAGATCGTCGAGGCCGCCGCCACCCGCGAACTCTCCGCCCTGCTCGTCGGCGGCGTCGACGTCACCGACCTGCCCGACCCGGCCCGCGCCCGGACCGCCCTCCAGGAAGCCTTCGTGGTCTCGCTGGAACTGCGGCCCGGCGAGGTCACCGACCACGCGGACGTGGTCCTGCCCGTCGCCGCGGTCGCCGAGAAGCCGGGTTCCTTCATCAACTGGGAAGGCCGGGTCCGGCCCTTCGAGGCCGCACTCAAGCCCGACCAGATGACCCGCCGCCTCGCCCCCGCCGACGCCCGCGTGCTGCACATGCTGGCCGACGCCGCGGACCGGCCGATCGCCCTGCCCGACGTACACGCCGTACGCCGGGAAGTGGACCGGCTCGGCCCCTGGGAAGGGGAACTCGCCGCGGAGCAGTCCACGGATCCGGTGGCGCCGCCGCGCCCCGGCGCCGGTGAGGCCGTCCTCGCCGGCCACCGGCTGCTGCTGGACCTCGGCCGGCTCCAGGAGGGCGACGACGCCCTCGCGGGAACCCGGCACGAGGCGCCCGCCCGGCTCTCGGCCGCCACCGCCGCCGAGACCGGCGTCAAGAACGGCGACGTCCTCGCCGTCACCGGCCCCGCCGGGACGGTCGAACTCCCGCTGCGGATCACCGAGATGCCCGACCGGGTGGTGTGGCTGCCGCTGAACTCCACCGGTTCCGGCGTGTTCTCCGACACCGGAGCCCGCCCCGGCAACCTCGTACGCATCGGCCCGGCGACCCCGGCCGCCGCCGGTGACACCACTGCGGAGGTGGAAGCGTGAGCGCGGTACCCGGTGACCTCGTCCAGCTGGCCGCGGAGGACCTGTCCCTGTTCGGCAAGGACGTCTGGTGGCTCGTCGTCGTCAAGGCGGTGTTCTGCTTCGCCTTCCTGATGGTGACCGTGCTCTTCTCCATCGTGTGGGAGCGCAAGGTCGTCGCCTGGATGCAGCTGCGCATCGGCCCCAACCGGCACGGCCCCTGGGGCATGCTCCAGTCGCTCGCCGACGGCGTGAAGCTGATGCTCAAGGAAGACCTCGTCGTCAAGCGGGCCGACAAGGTCGTCTACGTCCTGGCCCCGATCATCGCGGCGATCCCGGCCTTCATGGCCATCGCGGTGATCCCCTTCGGCCCCCCGGGCGACGAGGTCTCCATCTTCGGCCAGCGCACCACGATGCAGCTGACCGACCTGCCCATCGCGATGCTGTACATCCTCGCGGTGGCCTCGGTCGGCATCTACGGCATCGTCCTCGCCGGCTGGTCCTCCGGCTCGACGTACCCGCTCCTCGGCGGGCTCCGCTCCTGCGCCCAGATGATCTCCTACGAGATCGCGATGGGCGCCGCGTTCGCCTCGGTGTTCCTCTACTCCGGGTCGATGTCGACCTCGGCGATCGTGGAGGCGCAGGCCGACCGCTGGTACATCATCCTGCTCCCGGTCTCCTTCATCATCTACGTCATCACGATGGTCGGCGAGACGAACCGCGCCCCCTTCGACATGCCGGAGTCCGAGGGCGACCTGGTCGGCGGCTTCAACACCGAGTACTCGTCCATCAAGTTCGCGCTGTTCATGCTGGCCGAGTACGTCAACATGGTCACCGTCTCCGCGGTCTCCGTCACCCTGTTCCTGGGCGGCTGGCGGGCCCCGGCGCCGATCTCCACGTACTGGGAGGCCGCGAACCACGGCTGGTGGCCGATGCTCTGGTTCGTCCTCAAGGTGCAGCTGCTGCTGTTCTTCTTCATCTGGCTCCGCGGCACCCTGCCGCGCGTGCGCTACGACCAGCTGATGAAGCTCGGCTGGAAGGTCCTCATCCCGGTCTCCGTCGTCTGGCTGATGCTGGTGGCGACGGTCCGCGCACTGCGCAACGAGGCCTACGACTTCAGCGAGATCGTCCTGTACGTCGGCGGGGCCGTCGTCGCGATCCTGCTGCTGTCCTTCGTCGCCGACCTGTTCCGGGACAAGCGCGAGAAGGCGGCCGCCGAGCAGGCCGGCGAGGCCGCCGCGGCCGAGCCGTTCGACCCGATGGCGGGCGGGTTCCCCGTACCGCCCAAGCCCGGCCAGCACCTGGCACCCGTACCGCGCCGACGGCCTCGCAGCGAGCGGGAGCTGATTGTCAGTGGCGGCACGAATACTGACAGTGACCGAGAGGAGGGTGCAGAGAATGTCTGACGAGAAGTGGCAGAACCCGGTGGCCGGCTTCGGCGTGACCTTCAAGGCCATGTTCAAGAAGCGCCTCACCGAGCAGTACCCGGAGCAGCAGAAGACCACCGCTCCGCGCTTCCACGGACGGCACCAGCTCAACCGCCACCCCGACGGTCTGGAGAAGTGCATCGGGTGCGAACTGTGCGCCTGGGCCTGTCCCGCCGACGCGATCTACGTGGAGGGCGCGGACAACACGGAGGAGGAGCGCTACTCCCCGGGCGAGCGGTACGGGCGGGTGTACCAGATCAACTACGCCCGCTGCATCCTGTGCGGACTGTGCGTGGAGGCGTGCCCGACGCGGGCACTGACCATGACGAACGAGTTCGAACTGGCCGACTCCAGCCGTGAGTCGCTGATCTACACCAAGGAGCAGCTCCTCGCCGGGCTGACCGAGGGCATGGTCGAGGCCCCGCACTCCGTCTTCCCCGGCACCGACGAGCAGGACTACTACCGGGGGCTGGTGACGGGGGCCGCCCCGGACACGGTCCGGCAGGTCGCCGTCTCCAAGGGCGAGGTAGCGGAACCCGCCGAGGAGGTGCAGGCATGAGCGCCCTCGCCGCCGGCACCCTCGCTGCCGGCTCCCTGACCTCCACGGGCGAGGCCGTGCAGTTCTGGATCCTGGGCACCGTCGCCGTCATCGGCGCGCTGGCCACGATCCTGATGAAGAAGGCCGTGCACAGCGCCCTCAGCCTCGCCGGGACCATGATCATCCTGGCGGTCTTCTACCTCGCCAACGGGGCGTACTTCCTCGGCGTCGTCCAGGTGATCGTCTACACCGGCGCCATCATGATGCTGTTCCTCTTCGTGGTCATGCTCGTCGGCGTCACCGCCGCCGACTCCCTGAAGGAGACCATCAAGGGACAGCGCTGGCTCGCCGCCCTGTGCGGGCTCGGCTTCGGCACCCTGCTGATCGCCGGCATCGGCCAGGCCGGACTCAGCCACTTCAACGGGCTCGGCCGGATCAACTCCGGCGGACACGTCGAGGGCCTGGCCACGCTGATCTTCACCAAGTACGTCTTCGCCTTCGAGCTCACCGGCGCCCTGCTGATCACCGCGACCGTCGGCGCGATGGTGCTCACCCACCGCGAGCGCACCGAGCGGGCCGCCACGCAGCGCGAGCTCGCCGAGAAGCGCGTACGCGAGGGCGTGCAGCTCCCGCCGCTGCCCGCACCCGGCGTCTACGCCCGGCACAACGCCGTGGACGTGGCCGGTCTGCTGCCGGACGGCACCCCGTCCGAGCTGACCGTCAACAAGACGCTGCGGGCCCGCGGCCAGATCCGCGACGTGTCCAGCGAGGCGCTGAACGACCTGAAGGCGCTGGAACAGGCGTCCTCGGAGCGCCTCGGCCGCGAGGAGGCATCCAAGTGAATCCGGTCAACTACCTGTACCTGGCGGCCCTGCTGTTCACCATCGGCGCGGCCGGGGTGCTCATCCGGAAGAACGCGATCGTGCTGTTCATGTGCGTCGAGCTGATGCTCAACGCCTGCAACCTCGCGTTCGTGGCCTTCTCCCGGATGCACGGCAACCTCGACGGCCAGATCATCGCGTTCTTCACGATGGTCGTCGCCGCCGCGGAGGTCGTGGTGGGCCTCGCGATCATCGTGTCGCTGTTCCGTACCCGCCACTCGGCCTCGGTCGACGACGCCAGCCTGATGAAGCTGTAAGGGGCGCTCACAGTGGAGAACCTGATTGCGCTGCTGGTCGCGGCGCCCCTGCTCGGGGCGGTGCTGCTGCTGTGCGGCGGCCGCCGCCTCGACAAGGCCGGCCACTGGCTCGGCACCCTGCTCGCCGCCGTCTCCTTCGGCATCGGCGTCGCCCTCTTCGCCGACATGCTCGGGCGGAGCGCCGACGACCGGACCCTGCACCAGCGGCTGTGGACCTGGATCCCCGTGGAGGGCTTCCAGGCGGACATCGCCTTCCAGCTGGACCAGCTGTCGATGACCTTCGTCCTGCTGATCTCCGGGGTCGGCACGCTCATCCACGTGTACTCGATCGGGTACATGGAGCACGACGAGCGCCGCCGCCGCTTCTTCGGCTACCTCAACCTGTTCGTCGCGGCCATGCTGCTGCTGGTCATCGCGGACAACTACCTGCTGCTGTACTTCGGCTGGGAGGGCGTCGGCCTCGCCTCCTACCTCCTGATCGGGTTCTGGCAGCACAAGCCCAGCGCGGCCACCGCCGCGAAGAAGGCCTTCCTCGTCAACCGCGTCGGCGACATCGGCCTCTCGATCGCGATCATGCTGATGTTCACCACCTTCGGGACCTTCGCGTTCGGGCCGGTCCTCGGCTCCGTGGGAGAGACCTCCGAGGGCACGCTGACGGCGATCGGCCTGATGCTGCTGCTCGCCGCCTGCGGCAAGTCGGCGCAGGTGCCGCTTCAGTCCTGGCTCGGGGACGCGATGGAGGGCCCGACCCCGGTCTCGGCCCTCATCCACGCCGCCACCATGGTCACCGCGGGCGTCTACCTGATCGTCCGCTCGGGCGCCATCTTCAACGGGGCGCCGGACGCACAGCTGGTGGTCACCGTCGTCGGCGCGGTCACGCTGCTGTTCGGTGCGATCGTCGGTTGCGCGAAGGACGACATCAAGAAAGCCCTCGCGGGCTCCACGATGTCGCAGATCGGCTACATGATCCTCGCCGCGGGCCTCGGCCCCATCGGCTACGTCTTCGCGATCATGCACCTGGTGACGCACGGCTTCTTCAAGGCGGGCCTCTTCCTCGGCGCCGGTTCCGTGATGCACGGGATGAACGACGAGGTCGACATGCGCAAGTACGGCGGCCTGCGGAAGTACATGCCGGTCACCTTCGTCACCTTCGGCCTCGGCTACCTCGCGATCATCGGCTTCCCGGGCCTGTCGGGCTTCTTCTCCAAGGACATGATCATCGAGGCGGCCTTCGCGAAGGGCGGCACCGAGGGCTGGATCCTCGGCGGAGTGACCCTGCTCGGCGCGGGCATCACCGCCTTCTACATGACCCGCGTCATGCTCCTCACCTTCTTCGGTGAGAAGCGCTGGCAGCCGGACGGTGAGGGCCACGCCCCGCACCCGCACGAGTCGCCGAAGTCCATGACCGTCCCGATGGTCATCCTGGCGTTCGGATCGGTCTTCGCCGGCGGCTTCTTCGAGATCGGCGACCGCTTCCTGAACTGGCTGGAGCCCGTCACCGGTTACGAGCACGGCCACCCGCCGGTCAGCGCCATGACGGTGACCGCGGCCACCATGGTCGTCCTCGTCATCGGCGTCGGCATCGCCTGGGGCATGTACGGCAAGAAGCCCGTCCCGGTCGTCGCCCCGCGCGGCTCGCTCCTCACCCGGGCGGCCCGGCGGGACCTGTTCCAGGACGACTTCAACCACGTCGTCCTCGTCCGCGGCGGCGAGCACCTGACCCGCTCGCTCGTCTACCTCGACCACAGCGTGGTCGACGGAGTGGTCAACGGCACGGCCGCCTCGGTCGGCGGGCTCTCGGGCCGGCTGCGGAAGCTGCAGAACGGCTACGCCCGCAGCTACGCGGTCTCGATGTTCGGGGGCACGGCGATCCTCATCGCCGCGACCCTGCTGATGAGGGCGGTGTGAGATGAATTTCCCGCTTCTGACGGTGACGGCCGCGGTACCCGCGGTCGGCGCGATCCTGACGGCGGCCGTCCCGGCCGCCCGCCGGACCGTCGCCAAGTGGCTCGCCCTGCTCTTCTCCCTGGCGACCCTGGCCCTCGCCGTGCTCGTCGCGGTCCGCTTCGAACCGGGCGGTGACCGCTACCAGCTCACCGAATCCCGCTCCTGGATCGCCGACTTCGGCGTCCGCTACGAACTCGGCGTGGACGGCATCGGGGTGGCGCTCATCGCGCTCACCGCCCTGCTGATCCCCTTCGTGATCGCGGCCGGCTGGAACGACGCCGACCCGCTGGAGACCGAAGCGGCCAAGAGCAGCTTCGCCGCGGGCTCGCGCTGGCGGCCGACCCAGGGCTTCTTCGCCCTGATCCTGCTGGTCGAGGCGATGGTGATCATCTCCTTCGAGGCCACCGACGTCTTCCTCTTCTACATCTTCTTCGAAGCCATGCTCATCCCGATGTACTTCCTCATCGGCGGCTTCGGGGACCGGGCCCACTCCGGGTCCGAAGAGAACGCGGCCGCGCAGCGCTCGTACGCGGCCGTCAAGTTCCTCCTCTACAACCTGGCCGGCGGCCTGATCATGCTGGCCGCCGTCATCGGGCTGTACGTGGTCGCCGGGAACTTCTCGCTCCAGGAGATCACCGCGGCCCGCGCCGCGGGCACGCTCGACATGGCGACCAACACCGAGCGGCTGCTGTTCCTCGGCTTCTTCTTCGCCTTCGCGGTGAAGGCCCCGCTGTGGCCGCTGCACACCTGGCTGCCCAACGCGATGGGCGAGGCCACCGCGCCCGTCGCCGTACTGATCACCGCGGTCGTCGACAAGGTCGGCACCTTCGCGATGCTCCGCTTCTGCCTCGGGCTGTTCCCCGACGCCAGCAAGTGGGCCACGCCGGTGATCCTCGTACTGGCCCTGATCAGCATCGTCTACGGCGCGCTGGTCGCGGTCGGGCAGCGCGACATCAAGCGGCTCGTCGCCTACGCCTCGATCTCCCACTTCGGGTTCATCATCCTGGGCATCTTCGCGATGACCTCCCAGGGACAGTCCGGCGCGACGCTGTACATGGTCAACCACGGCATCTCGACGGCGGCGCTGATGCTGGTGGCCGGCTTCCTGATCTCGCGGCGCGGCTCGCGGCTCATCGCCGACTACGGCGGCGTCCAGAAGGTGGCCCCGGTCCTCGCCGGGACCTTCCTCATCGGCGGCCTCGCCACCCTCTCCCTGCCGGGCCTCGCACCGTTCGTCAGTGAATTCCTCGTCCTGGTCGGCACGTTCGCCCGCTACCCGGTGGTCGGCGTCATCGCCACCGTCGGCATCGTGCTCGCCGCGCTGTACACCCTGGTGCTCTACCAGCGCACGATGACCGGTCCCGTGAAGGAGGAGGTCCGCACCATGCCGGACCTGCGCCTGCGGGAGGTGCTGGTGGTCGCCCCGCTCATCGCGCTGCTGATCGGCCTGGGCGTCTACCCCAAGCCCCTGACCGAGATCATCAACCCGGCGGTGAAGCACACCATGTCGGATGTGCAGCAGACCGACCCCGAGCCCGAGGTGGAGGCGGCCAAGTGAGCACGACAGCTGTAGGCCTTTGGGGACTGGCCGCGGAACCGGTCGACCGGATCCCGGCCCCGCACATCGAGTACGCGCAGCTCGCGCCCACGCTGATCGTGGTCGGCGCGGCCGTCCTCGGCGTCCTCGTCGAGGCCTTCGTCCCGCGCAAGTCCCGCTACTACGTCCAGGTGTTCCTCGCCGTCGCCGCGCTGGCCTCGGCCTTCGCGGCGGTCGTCGGCCTCGCGGCCGGCGGGTACGGGAGCAGCAAGGCCCACATCGCGGCCATGGGCGCCGTCGCGGTGGACGGCCCGGCCCTGTTCCTCCAGGGCACCATCCTGCTCGCCTCGATCGTGGCGGTGTTCACCTTCGCCGAGCGGCGCCTGGACCCGGAGGCCCACGGCAACCGGGTGGACTCCTTCGCCGCGCAGGCCGCGTCCGTACCGGGCAGCGAGAGCGAGCAGGCCGCCGTCAAGGCCGGGTTCACCACCACCGAGGTGTTCCCGCTGGCCCTCTTCGCGATCGCCGGCATGCTGATCTTCCCGGCGGCCAACGACCTGCTGACCCTGTTCATCGCGCTGGAGGTCTTCTCCCTCCCGCTGTACCTGCTCTGCGCCGTCGCCCGCCGCCAGCGGCTGATGTCGCAGGAGGCGGCGGTCAAGTACTTCCTGCTGGGCGCCTTCTCCTCGGCGTTCCTCCTCTTCGGCATCGCCCTGCTCTACGGGTACGCGGGCTCCGTCTCGTACGCGGTGATCGCGGACGTCGTGGACGGCACCGTCACCAAGGTCGACCCGGCGCTCGCCGCGACCATGGGCAACGACGCGCTGCTGCTGATCGGCGGCGCGCTGATCCTGACGGGCCTGCTGTTCAAGGTCGGCGCGGTTCCCTTCCACATGTGGACCCCGGACGTCTACCAGGGCGCCCCGACCCCGGTCACCGGCTTCATGGCCGCGGCGACGAAGGTGGCCGCCTTCGGCGCGCTGCTGCGGCTGCTGTACGTGGTCCTGCCGGGCCTGCGCTGGGACTGGCGGCCGGTGATGTGGGGCGTCGCGATCGTCACCATGCTGGCGGGTGCGGTGATCGCGGTGACCCAGACCGACGTGAAGCGGCTCCTGGCGTACTCGTCGATCGCGCACGCGGGCTTCATCCTCGCCGGTGTCATCGCGACCTCGGCGGAGGGCGTCCAGTCCGTCCTGTTCTACCTGGGCGCCTACTCCTTCGTGACGATCGGCGCCTTCGCCGTGGTCACGCTGGTGCGGGACGCGGGCGGCGAGGCCACCCACCTGTCCAAGTGGGCGGGCCTCGGGCGGCGGTCGCCGCTCACCGCGGCCGTCTTCGCGGTGTTCCTGCTGGCCTTCGCCGGTATCCCGCTCACCTCCGGCTTCACCGGCAAGTTCGCCGTGTTCAAGGCGGCGGCCGAGGGCGGCGCGGGAGCCCTGGTGGTGGTCGGCGTCATCTCGTCGGCGATCGCCGCGTTCTTCTACATCCGGGTGATCGTGCTCATGTTCTTCAGCGAGCCGAAGGCCGACGGCCCGACGGTGGCGGTGCCCTCTCCGCTGACGATGACGACCATCGCCGTCGGCGTCGCGGTCACCCTCGTCCTGGGCCTGGCCCCGCAGTACTTCCTGGACCTGGCGGGGCAGGCGAGCACGTTCGTCCGCTGACCGGTCCGGAACACCATCAGGGCCCGGCTTCCCACGGGGGGAGCCGGGCCCTGATGTCGTCCGCGGGCTATGCGGGCCGCTGCCGCTTCGCCGTGATGGTGGTGAGGTCGAGGTCGACGGGGAAGGGCACGGAGACCTTCAGGCGGTCGTGGAAGATGCCGGTGGCGACGTAGCCGCCACCGGCCGGCTCCCGCTCGAAGACGTACACGACGGCGCGGCCGTCCTTGTTCTCGACCCGCCAGTAGTGGGGGATACCCGCACGGGCGTACTTGAGCGGCTTGGTCTCGCGGTCGCGGTCGACCGACTCCGGGGAGACCACCTCGATGGCCAGGAGGACGGCCTCGGCGGGAAACCTGGTCTGTGTCAGGTCGGTGAGGACGTCATCGCGGCACACGATGACGTCGGGTTCGGGGCGGTTGCGGCGGTCGATGTCGATGGTGAACTCGCGGACGACCTCCAGGCCCGGGGCCACCATCGACTGAAGTTGCCACGTGAAGAAGTCGACCGCGCGGGAATGGAAAAGGGTCTGCGGACTCACGAAGATCAGGCTCCCGTCGATCAGCTCCGTGTGCGGAGGCAGATTCGGAAGCGTGTCCAGGTCGTCCGCGGTCCAGCCGCCCGGAGGCGGGATCGGCCAGCTGTGTTCCGGGTTCATCAGTGCTCCCATGGGCGGGATCCTCGCAAGCCCGACCAGCGTATCGCCGGGATCCCCGGGAGAAGTCGCCCTTATGAGTGAGTCATATGCCCGGGGCACATCGATGAGCGGTCCGGACCCGTCAGTGGTGGCCGTGGGCCGGGGTGGTGGCGGTGCCCGTGGTGGTCTTCTTCGGGCACGTCAGGGCCGTGTTCCAGTTGTGGAAGCGGCCCGCCGGGTTGTCCTTGTACGCCCACATGTGCAGGTCGTAGTGCTTCGGCATGCCCGCCCAGTGGCCCGGCATCGGGCCGTCGAAGGGCAGGCCGAACATCGACGGCCGGTCGTCGGTGGTCTTCAGGTCCTGGTCCCGGTCGGTGGCCATCCACTCGACGGTCTGGAGCGTGCGGCGGCCGTGCCGGTCCTTCTCGGTGCTGTACAGGAGCGCGGTGGGCTTCGCGGGGTCCGTCGAACCCCAGTTGGCCTGCTTGACGTAGTGGTAGCCCATGGCGCCCGCGCCGAACGGATTGTTCATGCAGGCCTCGCCGTGCGGCACGTACCCGTCCTTGAGGGCCTGCCGTTCGTCCACGTACTTGGCCGTCACGGCGATCGCCGTCGCAATGTCGCGCATCGCCTTCCCGTTGCGCGGGTCCGGCGCCGGACCTTCCACGGCCGAGGCGGCCGGGGCGAGGGCGAGCGCCACCGCCGCGGCGGCGGCGAGGGCCAGGGTGCGGGTGGACACGAGCATGGCAGGGCCTCCTGCGCTGCGGGGACTTCGGCTGTCCGAGCAGCATGCGTCCGGCCCGCTCCGGCCCGCCACGCGGGCGGGCCGGACGGATGAGCTAGAGGGCCCGGGCGGCGTACGCGCGGACGTCCGCGTCCGGGTCACCGGTCGCCCCGGCGAGCGCCGTACGGGCCCCCTCCGCGTCCCGGTGGCGCAGCAGCGCGAGCACCGCGGCCTTGCGGACGTCGGCGTTCGCGTCGGCGGCCAGCGCCTTCGCGAGGGCCGGGACGGCCGGTTCCGCCGGGGCGGACCCGAGGGCGCCGGCCGCCCCCGCCCGGACCTGCCACGCCGGATCGTCCAGCGCGGCCGCGGCCCGTACCGCGTACCCGCCGGGGCAGCCCGCCCGCGCGAGGGCGGCCAGCGCGGCGCCCCGGACCAGCGGATCGGCGTCGTCCAGCAGCGGGTCCAGCGGCTCTGGCGCCGGGGCGTGCACCGCGGCGAGCCCCTTGGCCACCGCGACCCGTACCTCGCGCGCCGGATCGGCGGCGGCCGCCGCCAGGTCCGGTACCGCGTCGACGGAGACCAGGGCCCGCACGGCGTGGATCCGGACCTCGATGTCGGGGTCGGCGAGCGAGGCGGCGTACAGCACGGCGTCGCCGAGCCGCAGGGCGCGCAGGGCCTCCAGGGCCGCCGAGCGGACGGCGGGGTCGG
Organism: Streptomyces sp. NPDC006512; assembly: GCF_040611935.1. Taxonomy (NCBI): domain Bacteria; kingdom Bacillati; phylum Actinomycetota; class Actinomycetes; order Kitasatosporales; family Streptomycetaceae; genus Streptomyces; species Streptomyces sp. NPDC006512. The sequence continues at coordinate 171,126 of NZ_JBEXPG010000006.1, forward strand.
CGACCGTGAGGGCCGTCCGCAGGCCGGCCGCCAGCGCGGGCTCGGCGGGCAGCACTTCGAGGAGCTCCCGCAGCGCGGCCGCCGCGACCGCGCGGACCTGCCCGGCCGGGTCCGCGAGCCGTGCCGCGAGGGCCGGGCCGGCCCCGGCGGGCAGGGTCTCGCCCAGCGTGGCCACGGCCGCCGCCCGCAGGGCCGGGTCGGGGTCCGTGAGGTAGGGCAGCAGGGCGTCCAGGTCCGGCTCCTCCTCGGCGAGCCCGACCAGCCGCAGCAGCCGCTCGCCGGTGTCGGGGCCGGTGTCGGGGCCGGCGGCGGCGTCCCCGTCCGGGCCCGGTGCGGCGGCGGGCCCGGTGCCGGTGTGGCCGGTGCCGGGGACGGCCGCCGGGGCGGTGCTGCGGGGGCCCGCCGTGGCCACCGGGACGAGGGCGACCTCGCCCAGCTCGCGGGACGGGAACGGCGACGGTTCGAAGCCGGGCACCGGCACCACGTACGGCTCGACCGGCCGGGCGGTGAACACCATCGCCCCCGACGCGGACTTGCGCAGGTCCAGGTGGTGCAGCCAGCCCTGGTCGTCGCGCTCGGGATGGTCCAGGCGCTCGTGGTACAGCCCCCAGCGGGATTCCGTGCGCGCCAGCGAGGACCGCGCCGCCATCTCCGCGCAGTCCCGGATGAAGGACACCTCCGCGCACCGCATCAGCTCGTGCGCGGTGGCCGCGCCCATCTCCGCGATCTCCCCGCTCATCCGGTCGAACGCCGCCACCGCCAGCGACAGCTTCGCCCCCGTCTTCGGAGGGGCGACGTAGTCGTTGACGAAGCGCCGCAGCTTGTACTCCACCTGCGGCTGCGGCGGACCGTCCGGATGCCGCAGAGGCCGGTAGATCAGCTCGTGCGCCGCCGCCACCTGACCGGCCGGCAGGGGTCCCTCGTAGGCCGTGTACCGGGAGGCGTCCGCGCCCGCCAGGTCCCCGAAGACGAACGCCCCGATCATGTAGTTGTGCGGTACGGAGGCCAGGTCGCCCGCCGCGTACAGCCGGGGCACCGTGGTGCGGGCGTGGTCGTCGACGCGTACGCCGGAGGCCGAGTGGCCGCCGCACAGGCCGATCTCCGAGATGTGCATCTCGATGTCGTGGGTGCGGTAGTCGTGGCCGCGGCCCGCGTGGAAGGTGCCGCGCGTGGGCCGTTCCGTCGTGTGCAGGATCGACTCCAGCGAGGCCACCGTCTCCTCCGGGAGATGGCTGAGCTTGAGGTACACCGGGCCCCGGTCCGAGGCGAGTTCGGCCGCGAACTCGGCCATCATCCGGCCCGACCAGTAGTCGGAGTCGACGAAGCGTTCGCCGTGCCGGTTGACCTGGTAGCCGCCGAACGGGTTGGCGACGTACGCGCACGCCGGACCGTTGTAGTCCTTGATCAGCGGGTTGATCTGGAAGCACTCGATCCCGGTGAGCGCGGCGCCCGCGTGGTAGGCCATCGCGTACCCGTCCCCGGCGTTGGTCGGGTTCTCGTACGTCCCGTACAGGTAGCCGGAGGCCGGCAGTCCGAGCCGGCCGCACGGCCCGGTCGCGAGGACCACCGCCCCCGCGCGGACCGTCACGAAGGCGCCCGTACGGGTGTTGAAGGCGGCCGCGCCGATCGCGCGGCCGTCCTCGGGCGAGGTGAGGACCCGGACCGGCATCACCCGGTTCTCGATGCGGATCCGCTCGCGCATCTCGCGGCGCCGCAACTGCCGGTAGAGGACCTTCTTGACGTCCTTGCCCTCCGGCATCGGCAGCACGTACGAGCCGGAGCGGTGCACTTGGCGGACCGCGTACTCGCCGTGTTCGTCCTTCTCGAACTTCACCCCGTACGACTCCAGGCGCCGCACCATGTCGTAGCCGCGGGTCGCGGTCTGGCGGACCGTGGACTGGTCGACGATGCCGTCGTTGGCGCGGGTGATCTCCGCGACGTAGTCGTCCGGTTCGGCGCGGCCGGGGATGACGGCGTTGTTGACCCCGTCCATGCCCATGGCGAGGGCGCCGGAGTGACGCACGTGCGCCTTCTCCAGCAGCAGGACGCGCGCGCCGCGCTCGGCGGCCGTCAGGGCCGCCATCGTGCCGGCGGTGCCGCCGCCGATGACGAGGACGTCGCAGGAGAGTTCCTCGGCGTCGCCGATCGGGGGGATGTCCACGGTGCGCTGCCTTTCGGGGTGGAGCGGGCGGAGTCAGAGGGAGGCGAGGACCCGGCGCCGGAGCGCGGGGTCCGCCGCCGTACGGTCCCGGGGGCGGGGGACGTCGAAGACGTCGAGGATCCGGCCGGAGCCGAGGAGCGCGACGCGGTCGCCGAGGAACAGGGCCTCGTCCACGTCGTGGGTGACGAAGACGACGGTGGCCCCGGTCCCGGAGAGGACCGTGACGAGCAGGTCCTGCATCCCGGCGCGGGTCTGGGCGTCGAGCGCGCCGAAGGGTTCGTCCATCAGGACGGCGCGGGGGCGCGCGGCGAGGGCGCGGGCCAGCTGGACGCGCTGGCGCTGGCCTCCCGAGAGCTGGTGCGGGAGCTTGTGCGCGTGCTCCGCGAGCCCGACCCGGTCCAGCCAGTCCGTGGCGGTGCGCCGCCGGGCGGCCCGCCGCCGGGCCGGGAAGGACCGGCCGCGGGGGCGGCCCGCGGGGGCGCCGGGGTCCGCAGGGTCGCCGGGGACAGGGTCGCCGCCGGGGTCCGCGTCCGGGTTCGTGGATCCTTTGATCGCGAGCGGGAGTTCGACGTTGGCCCGTACGGTCCGCCAGGGCAGCAGGGCGTCGTCCTGGAACACCAGCGCCCGGTCGGCGTCCGGCCCGCTGACGGGCCGCCCGTCCTGCTCGACGGTGCCGCCGAGCGGCGGCAGCAGTCCGGCGAGGGCCCGCAGCAGCGTCGACTTCCCGCACCCGGAGGGGCCTACGACGGTCAGGACCTCTCCCGCCGCGACCGTGAGGTCGACCCCGTCGAGGACGGGGCTCCCGCGGTGCCCGAGCCGTACGCCGCGCAGGGTGAGGGCCGCTCCGCGGGCGGGGCGGGCGACGGTACCGGTCAGGGTGTCGGTGGTCAGGCTCACGGGGCCGCCTCTCGGTCGGGGGTGGTCACGGCGTCGGCGGTGCCGGGGCGGGGGCCGTACCCCGGGCGGGGCCGGGAGCCCTCCGGCCCGGGCTCCCGGTCCTCGGCCGGCCCGGCCGCCGCCCCGGGAGCCGGGGCGGGCGTGGCGGTGGGCGCGGAGGTGTCCGCGGGGCCGGAGGGCGGGGCGTTCCGGCGGGGCGTGCGGATAGGGCTCGGGCGGCGGCCTGGGCGGCGGCCCGGGTGGCGGCCCGGGCGGGGTCCGGGGGCGGGGGCCGCCGTCGTGTCGCGGGCCGGCAGCCAGTGCGTCAGGCGGCGGCCCGCGCGTTCCACGGCCGTGGAGGTCAGCCAGCCCAGGGCGCCGATCGTGACCATGCCGACGAAGACCCCGGGGTAGTCCACCACCGTGTAGTCCTGCCAGGTCCGGTAGCCGACCCCGTACTCCCCGGAGATCATCTCGGCGGAGATCACACAGATCCAGGACACCCCGATGCCCACCGACAGCCCGCCGAACACGCCCGGCAGGGCCCCCGGCAGCACCACCGAGAACAGCACCCGCCGCCGGCCGCCGCCCATCGTCAGGACGGCCTCCTCCCACACCGGGGACAGCGCTGCCACCGCGTGCCGGGTCGAGACCAGCACCGGGAAGAAGGCGGCCGTGCAGGTGATGAACACGATCCCCTGCTCGTTGGACGGGAACAGCAGGATCGCGACCGGGACCAGCGCGATCGCGGGGACCGGCCGCAGCACCTCCACCAGCGGGCCCAGCACGTCGGCCGCGATCCGCGACCGCGCGATGGCCGTACCCGCCGCCACGCCCAGGACGGCCGCCAGCGCGAAGCCCGTCACGATCCGGCTCAGGCTGGAGCCCAGGTCCTCCCAGTACGGGCCGGCCGTCGCCCGCTCGGCGAGCTTCGAAGCCACCTCGACGGCCGTCGGGAACTGCTCGAACCGCAGCCAGAGGTTCACGTCCAGCGCGGTCAGCACCTGCCACAGCAGCAGCGCCGCCCCGAGCGAGGCCACGCGCAGCACCCGGCGGCCGGCGCTCACGCGGCGAGCCCGGTGGCTTCGGAGTAGCTCACGATCCGCGCTCCGGAGTCCCGGTGCGCTTCCGCGTAGGCCTTCGCGCCCGCCGCCGTGACGAACGCGCGCAGCTCGGCGCCCTCCGCCACCCACACGGCCCGGTCGGCGAACCAGAGGGTGCCGGTCACCGCGTCCGGTACGTACGCGGCGCGGACGTCGGCCCCGCGGGCCGCCTTGAGGAGCTCGCGGGGGGAGTCGTAGGTCCGGGTCTCCTGCTGTCCCTTGAGCCACAGTTCGCTGCGGGCGGGGGCCGCCGCGGGCAGGGGGGCCCGGCCCGCGGTGGCGCGGCGCAGCGGCTCCGGGTCCACGAAGGCGTCCACGTCGACGTCGCCGACCAGCCCGGCGTCCTTCAGTACGGGCACGTCCTGCTTCAGCGCCCCGGTCAGTTCGGGGCGCAGCGCCGGGTCGAAGGTGGCGATGCCGTTGGCGCCGTTGTAGAGGTAGACCACCTCGGCGGGCAGTCCGGTCTCCTTCGCCACCGCTTCGGCGGCGGCGACCGGCCGGGCGCGCAGGTGGTCGGTCGCCCTGAGCTGGGAGCGCAGGAAGTCGTCGAGGACGCCGGGCCGCTCGCGGGCGAAGTCCTGGCGGACGGTGACGCCGTGGAAGGTCGGCAGGTTCAGTTCGGCGCCGTCGTACAGGGCCTTCGCCTTGCCCTCGTAGGCCAGCTGTCCGGGCCAGGCCACGAACTGGGAGAGGGCGTCGGCGCTGCCCGCCTGGAGGGCCGAAGCGCCCACGCTGGGCTGCTGGTTGAGTTTCTGGATGCCCTTGTCCGGGTCGATCCCGGCCCGCTGGAGGGCGCGTACGAGGGTCCCGTCGGCGGCGGAGCCGACGCTGGTGGAGACCTTCTTGCCGCGCAGGTCGGCGAGCGACTCCAGGGGTGAACCCGGGGCGGTGACGACGGTGTTGAGGCCGCCCCGCAGGTTGTAGCCGGTCACCGACACGAGGCTCGTGGGCTGCTTCAGCTCCTTGCCGCGGGCCGCGTTGATGAGGAGGGGGAAGTCGCCCATGGAACCGATGTCGATCTTCCCGGCGGTCATCTGGGCGGTGATGGGCGCACCGGTGGCGTAGTCCTGCCAGTCCACCTCGTAGGTGACGCCCTCCCGTGCGCCGCGGGCGGCGAGCTCCTGCTCGAAGTAGCCGAGGGAGCGCAGCAGGGTGCCGGCGGTGACGGTGTTGATGGTCTTGGACTGGTAGCCGACGGTCACGGTGACGGTCTTCGGGGAGTCCGCCCCGGAGGCGTCGCCGCAGGCGGCCGCGAGCGGGGCGAGGAGCAGGACGAGCGCGGGCGCGAGGGCCTTCGCGGGCGGGGTGCGCATGGGGGCGGGGCCTTTCACCGGAGCAGGTAGGGCATGTTGACGGTGACCGCGCCCGTGGGGCAGCGGGCGGCGCACGGGCCGCAGTACCAGCACTCGTCGACGTGCATGTACGCCTTGCCGTTGTCCTCGCGGATGGCGAGCGAGTCGAGGGGACACATGTCGACGCACAGGGTGCAGCCGTCGATGCACAGGGACTCGTCGATGGTCACGGGCACGTCGCCGCGCTGGGGGACCAGAGGCATGGCTGTCTCCAGGAAGGGGGGGGCGGAGGGGCTGCGCGGTGGGCTACAGCGAGCGGTGCAGCAGGCCGCTCATGGTGATGCGGTCGCCGCGGAAGCGGATGAACTCCAGGTCCACGGGCCGGCCGTCGGCGAGGTGGGTGAGCCGCTCCAGCATCAGGACGGCGGCCCCGCGCGGGGCCTGGAGCACGGCGGCGGAGTGCGCGTCCGCGTTGACGGCCTCCAGGGTGATCTCGGCCTGTCCGAGGGGCTGTCCGGTCAGCTGTTCCAGCAGCCGGAACACGTCGGTGTGCTCCAGGTCGCAGCCGAGGAGACCGGCGCCGATGTCGAGGGGGACGTACGTGAGGTCGAGGGAGAGCGGCAGGCCGTTCAGGCGGCGCAGCCGCTCGATGTAGAGCACCTCGGAGTGCTCGGGTAGGCCGAGCCGTACGGCGACGGGGGCGGGGGCGCGGACGGGTCCGGCGCCGCGGACCTCGTTGGTCACCTCGCCGTGCTCGTGGAGGGTTTCGGCCAGGCCCTGGAGGCGGTCCAGGCCGTGCGGGTACTTCTCGCCGACGACGAGGGTCCCCACCCCCGGCCGGCGTTCCACGAGCCCCTCGCCGCGCAGCAGGTCGAGGGCCTGGCGGACGGTGTTGCGGCCGGCTCCGTAGTCGGTGGCGAGGGCGTCCTCCAGGGGGAGGACGCCGTCCGGGTATCCGCCGGTCAGGATCTGGCGGCGCAGCAGGTCGGCGAGCTGGCGCGCCTGGTCCGCGCGCAGCCGCCGGCGGCGCGCGGCGGCGACCGGGACGGTGTGCGTGGCGGTGCGTTCGGCTGGCATGGCAGGGAACGTACCGGGGGCGGGGCGGTCGTGGTGTTGCGGCGGTGTTGCGCCACCGGCCGCCCCGCGCGCAGGGCTGTGACCTGCGGTTCCGGGCGGCCGTCGGGAGGAACCGCCACCGGCCGGCGAGCGCTTCGACGCGATCGGGGACGCCCTGCGCACCCGCCCGGAGGCGCGTTGCGGGGACGGGGAGCGGTCCACGACCGAGGAGCCGGTCGGGGACCGGCTCCTCGTCCGTGACGCTCCCTGGCGGGAGCCCGCGCTTCCTAGCGGGAGCCCGCGATCCGGCCGGTGACCTCGCCGAGGCCGACGCGGGTGCCGTCGGCGCCGGGCGCCCAGGCGGTCAGGGTGACGGTGTCGCCGTCCTCCAGGAAGGTGCGCTTGCCGTCGGCGAGCTCGATGGCGTCGCGGCCGTTCCAGGTGAGCTCCAGCAGGGAGCCCCGCTGGTCCACCTCGGGGCCGCTGACGGTGCCGGAGCCGAACACGTCGCCGGTGCGCAGGGAGGCGCCGTTGACGGTCATGTGGGCCAGCTGCTGGGCGGCGGTCCAGTACATGCCGGCGAACGGCGGCCGCGCCACCTCCTGCCCGTTGATGGCGACGCTGATGTGCAGGTCGAAGCCGCCGGGGCGGTCGCTGTCGGCGTCGTCGAGGTAGGGCAGGAGCGGGAAGTCCCGGGCGGGCGGGGCGACACGGGCCGCGTCCAGGGCCTCCAGGGGGGTCACCCAGGCGGAGACGGAGGTCGCGAAGGACTTGCCGAGGAACGGGCCGAGCGGCACGTACTCCCAGGCCTGGATGTCGCGCGCGGACCAGTCGTTGAGGAGGAACAGGCCGAAGACGTGGTCCTCGAAGTCGCCCAGCGGCACCGGGCGGCCCAGCTCGGAGGGCGTGCCGACGACGAAGCCGACCTCGGCCTCGATGTCGAGCTTCACGGACGGCCCGAAGACGGGCGCCGGGTCGGCGGGGGCCTTGCGCTGCCCGGAGGGGCGTACGACGTCCGTGCCGGACACGACGATCGTGCCCGAGCGGCCGTGGTAACCGATGGGCAGGTGCTTCCAGTTGGGGGTCAGCGCGTCCCCGTCGGGGCGGAACATCTTCCCGACGTTGGTGGCGTGGTGCTCGCTCGCGTAGAAGTCGACGTAGTCGGCGACCTCGTACGGCAGGTGCAGCGTGACCGCGTCGAGCGGCAGCAGGTGCGGCTCGACGGTGGGGCGGTGGCCGGGGTCGGTGACCCAGGCGGTCAGCGCGCGGCGCACGTCGCGCCAGGCGGTGCGCCCGGCGGCCAGCAGCGGGTTGAGGGAAGTCCGGCCGAGGAGTCCGGCGTACGGGGAACCGAGCGCGGCCGCGGCCGCCCCCGCGTCGAGCACGTGCCCGCCGATCCGCACGCCGATGCGGCGGCGGTCCTCCCCGGCGGTCGAGAAGACGCCGTAGGGGAGGTTGTGCGGCCCGAACGGGTCGCCCTCGGGAACATCGAGGGGGCTCTGCTGGGGCATGGGGTGCTGCCTCGCTTTCGACGCGGGCCGGGGGTGTCCCGGGGGCTTGTTGACACGTTACGTGCCAGGTGGGGTCTGTGGGAGGCCGGATTCGGGCGCTATTTGTAGGACTTGTCCAACGGGGTCCGTATCCTTGGTGCCGTGACTTCCGCCCTCCCCTATGCCTTGATCGCCACCGACCTGGACGGGACTCTGCTGTGCGCCGGGGACACCGTCTCGGCCCGCTCCCACACGGCCCTCGCGACGGCCCGGGCCGCGGGCGCCCAGCACATCGTCGTCACCGGGCGACCGGTTCCACAGGTCCGACACGTCCTGGACGGCCTCGGCTACACGGGGCTCGCGGTGTGCGGGCAGGGCGCGCAGGTGTACGACGCGGCGCGCGGACTCCTGCTGCACTCCGTCTCCATGGACCGGGGGCTGGCCGAGGTGGCCCTCGGCAAGATCGAGGCGGAGATCGGTGAGGTCTACACGGCCGTCAACCAGGAGGGCCTGGACGCGGAGATGCTGATAGGGCCCGGCTACCGCATGTGGCACCCGCACCTGCCGACCGTGCGCGTGCCGCGGCGCGGCGACCTCTGGTCGGAGCCGATCAACAAGGTCCTGCTCCAGCATCCGCGGCTGGACGACGACGAGCTGACCCGGGTGGCGCGGTCGGTGGTCGGGGACCTGGTCAACGTCACCATGGCGGGGGAGCACACCGTGGAGCTCCAGCCGCCGGGCATCGACAAGGCGAGCGGGCTCGCGCGGGCCGCGGACGTCCTGGAGGTGGCCGCCGCCTCGACGATCGCCTTCGGCGACATGCCGAACGACATCCCGATGTTCGCCTGGGCCGCCCACGGGGTGGCCATGGCCAACTCCCACCGCGAGCTGGTGGCCGTCGCCGACGAGGTCACCCTGTCGAACGAAGCGGACGGCATCGCGGTGGTCCTGGAACGCCTGTACGCCTGATCGCTCGGTGCTCGCAGCATTCGAGCATCAACCGTCGCCCACGCTTGACGCTATGCCGGCATCGACGGGCCGAGGGGTGCGGGGTCCGTGCGTTCCCGGCTGTGGCCGCCGGGGTGGCCGAGGGGGTGGGCGCAGGCGTCGGGGCCGGTGGTCACCGGGCAGTCGGGGAGGGCGAGGATCGCGTCGGGTTCGGCGCCGGGCCCGTCCGTGCCGGACCAGCGGGCCCACAGGGCTTCGCCGGATCCGGGGTCGTGGACGACGTCAAGGTGCGGGCCGGCGTGACGTTCGAGGGGGCAGCGCAGCTCGGGGCCGGCCGCGAGGACCTCTCGGAGGGCCCTTGCGGGGAGGAGGCGGGTCAGTGCGTCCAGGTGGGTCGCGGAGAGGGTGCCGGGTGTGGCGCAGGGGAGGGGTGGCGGGGGCGGCCCGTCGGTCACGCGAGCCACCCCCGGGCGACGATGCCCGCCACGCAGCAGGTCCACGCGACGGCCCCCACGGTCACGGCCACCGCGCTCCGCCGCTCGGCCCGGGCCCGGCCGGCCGCCGGGTCGCCGGGGTGCTCCAGGAGGCCCCGGAGCCGGTCGGCGGCCGCGGCGGCCCCGGCCGCGAAGGCGGCCCGCTCGGCCTCCCGCCGTACGAGGGCGGCGTCCAGGAGGGCGAGGAACGCCGCCCGGTACGCGGGATCCCCCTCGATGCGGCGCAGCTCGCCCGCGGAAGCCTCCGGGTCCGGGCGGGCCGTCACCGCAGCCTCCGCGCGCTCAGGGCGTTGCGCCGGGCGATCTCGGCGCGCAGCCGTTCCATCGGGTCGGCGGGGCGGACGTCACGCGGCTCCGCCTCCCACTCCGGCCCGCCGTGCAGGGGCCGCAGGGACCAGTACGGGCCGGCGGTCCCCCGGAACTCCCCGACCCGCCCGTCCCGTCCGGCGTCCACCACGACCGTGCCGGGGGGCGGGGGCTGGGGGTGGTTCGCTTCGCACATGGATGTCCCTCTCCGTAGCCGAGTCGCTACCGAACGGGTTCAGGGTGGCCCTGACCGGGGGAGGCTTCAACCTGTCGGATCGGAACGGAAGATTGGTCAGGAGCCCTTGAACCGCAAGGAGTTGAATCCCGAGCGCGGGCCCCAGGCGGCCTTCGGGGCGCGTTTACGCAGCTGGCGGGAGGAGCGGGGCTGGACGCAGGAGGCCCTGGGTGGACGGCTGGGGTACTCCAGTACGCACGTCTCGGCAGTCGAAACTGGACGGAAAGTGCCGACTTTGCGTTTCTCGCGCAGTGCCGATGAGGTCTTCGGCACCGGGCAGAGCGAGAAGTCGTTCGAGCGCGAATGGCGCGAGATCCGGCACGGCGTACTGCTGGAGGGCTTCCCGGAGTTCCTCGGGTACGAGAGCCGGGCGGTCGAGATCCGCCTGTACGAGGTGGGCGTCATACCGGGGCTGCTCCAGACGCCGGAGTACGCGACCGTGCTCGCCGAAAGCGCCGTCAAGCGGGGCGCCATCACCGCCGATCACGCGGCCGAGCGGATCGGCGTCGTCGCGGACCGGCAGGCCGTACTGCTGCGCACCCCTCCGCCGCTGATCCTCGCGGTACTCGACGAGAGCTGCATCCGTCGGCCCCTCGGCGGACCCGCCCTGATGCGGGACCAGTTCACGCGACTGCTCGAATTCGCCGAACTGCCGAACACGGTGCTCCAGGTCGCGCCGTTCGACATGGGGGAGCGGCGGCCGTTCAACCTGCCGCTCTACATCCTGACGCTGCCCGATCGCTCGATCATGTCCTACGCCGAATCCGCCCAACGGGGCCATCTGGAGCGGGACAACAACTCAGTGGTGCCCATGCTGACGGCCTACCATCAGCTCCAGGCCGAGGCATGCACCCAGGCGGCATCGGTAGCCATGATCGATCAGCTACGAAAGGGCACCTCGTGACGACCGAATCCCCCCGCTGGTTCACGTCCTCCTACAGCGACAACGGCGGCGCCTGCGTCGAGGTCGCCACCAACCTCGTCGCCTCGCGCGGTGTCGTCCCGGTCCGGGACTCCAAGCGCGACGACAGCCCCGTGCTCGGCTTCGCCGCCGCCGCGTTCTCCGCGTTCGTGGACGGCGTCAAGGCCGGCTGACCTCCCGCACCATCGGGCTACGAAAGGGCACTCCGTGATGACCGAACTGCCCCGCTGGTTCACGTCCTCCTACAGCGAAAACGGCGGCCAGTGCGTCGAGGTCGCCACCAACCTCGTCGCCTCGCGCGGGATCGTCCCCGTCCGGGACTCCAAGCGTGATGACAGCCCCGTGCTCGGCTTCGCCGCCGCCGCGTTCTCCGCGTTCGTGGACGGCGTCAAGGCCGGCTGACCGTCCCGGCCGGAACCCCGGGCGGGACGCCCGGGGTTCCGGAAGAGACGGCCTAGGGCCTGTCGTCAAACTCCCGTCTGCCCCGCGACGCCTGGCACGCGCTCTCGCCGCACCGGGCGAAAGCCAAGTACGTCCAGTACGCGGGCTTCCGCCCGGCGCACCGAGAGCACGCACCAGACGCCGCAGGGCCGCCCTCCGGGCGACGACGGGAGTTTGACGACAGGCCCTAGCGCCGCGTCAGGTCGAGGGACTCGACGGCCTGCTTGGCTTCGAGGAGGCCCGCGCCGGTGATGGCGCGGTAGAGCTTGACGGCCGAGACGGTGCGGCCGTCGCGCATCAGGGCGCGCACCTCGTCCAGCCGGGCCGGCTCCGGCTCCTCGATGCCGAAGTGGTCCAGGACCAGCCCCAGCCGGCGCTCCAGCCGGTCGGCCTTGTCCTCCAGGGCCCTGACCCGCAGGGTCACGGTCGAGGTGATCCAGCCGGCGGCGGCGAGCACGGCGAGCAGTACGTAGAGCGTGTTCATTCGGGCCCCCCGGGGATCAGCCCGTGCTCCTGAAGGTATTCGAGCTGCGCCCGGACGGACCATTCCGCCGCCGGCCACAGGGAACGGTCCACGTCGGCGTAGACCCGGGCGACGACGGCCTCGGGGGTGACCAGGCCGTCCTCCACCGCGGTCTCGACCTGGGCGAGCCGGTGCGCACGGTGGGCCAGGTAGAACTCGACGGCCCCCTGGGCGTCCTCCAGGACCGGACCGTGGCCCGGGAGCACGGTGTGGACCCCGTCGTCGACGGTGAGGGAGCGCAGGCGGCGCAGGGAGTCCAGGTAGTCCCCGAGGCGGCCGTCGGGATGGGCGACGACGGTCGTACCGCGGCCCAGGACGGTGTCGCCGGTCAGGACGGCCCGGTCGGCGGGCAGGTGGAAGCAGAGCGAGTCGGAGGTATGGCCGGGGGTGCCCACCACCCGCAGTTCCAGACCGCCGGTGCGGATCACGTTCCCGGCGGCCAGTCCCTCGTCGCCCAGGCGCAGGGCGGGATCGAGGGCGCGTACTTTCGTCCGGGTCAGCTCGGCGAACCGGCCGGCGCCCTCGGCGTGGTCGGGGTGGCCGTGGGTGAGGAGGGTCAGCGCGATCCGCTTGCCGGCCTGCTCGGCGGCGGCGATGACGGCCCGCAGGTGCGTCTCGTCCAGCGGTCCGGGGTCGATGACGACGGCCAGCTCGGAGTCCGGTTCGGATACGAGCCAGGTGTTGGTGCCGTCCAGGGTCATGGCCGAGGCGTTGGGGGCCAGGATGTTGACGGCGCGGGTGGTGGCGGGCCCGGAGGAGACCACTCCGCGGGGCTGGCCGGGCAGGGCTGCGGCGTCGGTCATGCGGGGCCTCCGGGACGTGCGGAGCGGACGCGCTTGGTGAACTCGTCGTGGCCCGGCCAGCTGAGCACCACTTCCCCGTCCTCCAGGGCGGCCCGGGCGAGCACGGGGGTCAGGTCCTGCGCGGCGGCGCCCGCGAGCGCGTCCGCGGCGCTCCCGTACGGCTCCAGCGAGCGCAGGGTGGAGATGGTGGGCGGCATCATCAGCAGCTCGCCCTTGTCGTACCCGGCGGCCGCGTCGGCGGGGCGGATCCAGACGGTCCGGTCGGCCTCGGTGGAGGCGTTGCGGGTGCGCTGGCCCTCCGGGAGGGCGGCGACGAAGAACCAGGTGTCGTAGCGGCGGGGCTCGAACTCCGGGGTGATCCAGCGGGCCCAGGCCCCGAGCAGGTCGGAGCGCAGCAGCAGGCCGCGCCGGTCGAGGAACTCGGCGAAGGACAGTTCGCGGGCCACGAGGGCCTGCCGGTCGGCCTCCCAGTCGTCCCCGGTGGTGTCTCCGACGACGGTGTCCGCGGTCTCGCCCGCGAGCAGGACCCCGGCCTCCTCGAAGGTCTCGCGGACGGCCCCGCACACGATGGCCTGGGCGGAGGCGGCGTCGGTGCCGAGGCGTGCGGCCCACGCGTCCTGGTCCGGGCCGGCCCAGCCGGTGCGGTGGTCCTCGTCGCGGGGGTCGACCCCGCCGCCCGGGTAGGCGTACGCGCCTCCGGCGAAGGCCATGGAGGTGCGGCGGCGGAGCATGTGCACGGCCGGTCCGGCGGGGGTGTCACGGAGCAGCATCACCGTGGCGGCGCGTTTGGGCGCGACCGGGGTGAGGGAGCCGTCCGCGAGCGCGCGGATCCGGTCGGGCCACTCCGGGGGGTACCACTGGCCCCCGGCGGGCTGGCTGGGCGACGACTGACCGTGCTGACCATTCGGCATGGCCGGATGCTACGGCCATCCGGCCCGATGTTCGAGGGGCACCCGCTGTGACCTGCCCCGACGGCGGAAGCGGAAGGCGCCGGGCGGAGGTGACGACTGCGCGGTCCGGCCCGCGCCCGGCCGCGCCGGACGGGGTCCTGGCGGGGCCGGGCGGGACGGAAACGGACAGGGAGGGAAGGGTGCGCGGCGCGTCAGGCGCCCGCGACCAGCTCCACCTGGAACTCGACCTCGACGGGGGCGTCGAGCGGGAGGACCGCCACGCCGACCGCGCTGCGGGCGTGGACGCCCTTCTCGCCGAGGACCTCGCCCAGCAGCTCGCTCGCGCCGTTCAGCACGCCCGGCTGGCCGGTGAAGTCGGGGGCGGAGGCGATGAAGCCGACGACCTTGACGACCCGGGCGATCTTGTCGAGGTCACCGACCACGGACTTGACGGCGGCCAGGGCGTTCAGCGCGCAGGTCGCGGCGAGCTCCTTGGCCTGCTCCGCGGAGACCTCGGCCCCGACCTTGCCGGTGACCGGCAGGCTGCCCTTGACCATCGGCAGCTGGCCCGCCGTGTACACGTAGGCACCCGAGCGCACGGCCGGCTGGTAGGTGGCCAGCGGCGGAACGACCTCCGGCAGGGTCAGGCCGAGCTCGGCCAGCCTCGCCTCGACGACGCCGCTCATGCCTTCTCCCGCTTGAGGTAGGCGACGAGCTGCTCGGGGTTGTTCGGGCCGGGCACGACCTGGACGAGCTCCCAGCCGTCCTCGCCCCAGGTGTCCAGGATCTGCTTGGTGGCGTGGACCAGCAGGGGGACCGTCGCGTATTCGAACTTCTTGGTCATGGGGGCGAGCGTAATGCCTGTCGTGCGGGCCTCATGCGCGGCCCGGGAACCGAGTCGTTAGGCTCGGACGCTGTGAGCAGGCTCCAGGTGGTCAGCGGCAAGGGCGGCACCGGCAAGACCACGGTCGCCGCGGCACTCGCGCTCGCCCTCGCACGCGAGGGCAGGCGGACTCTTCTCGTGGAGGTCGAGGGCAGGCAGGGCATCGCACAGCTATTCGGCACGGAAGCGCTCCCCTACGAGGAGCGGAAGATCGCCGTCGCGCCCGGCGGGGGCGGGGGCGAGGTGTACGCGCTCGCCATCGACGCCGAACGGGCGCTGCTGGACTACCTCCAGATGTTCTACAAGCTGGGCTCGGCCGGGCGCGCGCTCAAGAAGCTCGGCGCGATCGATTTCGCGACGACCATCGCACCCGGTCTGCGGGACGTGCTGCTGACCGGCAAGGCGTGCGAGGCCGTGCGGCGCAAGGACAAGGCCGGCCGGTTCGTCTACGACCACGTGATCATGGACGCCCCGCCGACCGGGCGGATCACCCGCTTCCTGAACGTCAACGACGAGGTCGCGGGGCTCGCCCGGTTCGGGCCGATCCACAACCAGGCGCAGGCCGTCATGAAGGTGCTCAAGTCCCCGGAGACGGCCGTGCACCTGGTGACGCTGCTGGAGGAGATGCCGGTCCAGGAGACCGCCGACGGCATCGCGGAACTCCGGGAGGCGGGGCTTCCGGTGGGCCGCGTCGTCGTCAACATGGTGCGCCCGCACCACTTGGACGAGGAGACCCTGCGCGCGGCCGCGGGCGAGCACCGCGGGGAGATCGCGCAGGCCCTGTCCCGGGCGGGGCTGGGCGGGGCGCGCCGGGGCGGGCTGGCCGAGCGGCTGGTGGAGCCGCTGCTCGCGCAGGCCGCGGAGCACGCGAGCCGCGTCCGCCTGGAGCGGGAGCAGCGCGCGGTACTGGCGGGGCTGGACGTGCCGGCGTACGAACTCCCCCTGCTGGGCTCGGGGATGGAGCTGGCCGGGCTGTACGAGCTGGCCTCGGAGCTGCGCAAGCAGGCGGACGCCGAATGAGCGAGGGTGGGGACGACATGGGCCTGGACACTCCGCCGGAACTGGCGGTCGACGCGCTGCTGGACGATCCGGAGACCCGGATCATCGTGTGCTGCGGCGCGGGCGGGGTCGGCAAGACCACCACCGCCGCGGCGCTCGGCGTACGGGCGGCCGAACGCGGCCGCAAGGCGGTCGTGCTGACCATCGACCCGGCCCGCAGGCTGGCCCAGTCGATGGGGATCGACTCGCTGGACAACACCCCGCGCCGGGTCCCCGTGGACGGGGGGACGGGCGAACTGCACGCCATGATGCTGGACATGAAGCGGACCTTCGACGAGATCGTCGAGGCGCACGCGGACGGCGAGCGGGCGCGGGCGATCCTGGCGAACCCCTTCTACCAGTCCCTGTCGGCCGGGTTCGCGGGCACGCAGGAGTACATGGCGATGGAGAAGCTGGGCCAGCTGCGGGCGCAGGACGACTGGGACCTGATCATCGTGGACACCCCGCCGAGCCGGTCCGCGCTGGACTTCCTCGACGCGCCGAAGCGCCTCGGGTCCTTCCTGGACGGGAAGTTCATCCGGGTGCTGATGGCTCCGGCGAAGGTCGGCGGCCGCGCCGGCATGAAGTTCCTCAACGTCGGCATGTCGCTGATGACGGGCACGCTGAGCAAGCTGATGGGCGCCTCGCTGCTGAAGGACGTACAGACCTTCGTGGCCGCGATGGACACGATGTTCGGCGGGTTCCGCACGCGGGCGGACGCGACGTTCCGGCTGCTCCAGGCGCCCGGTACGGCCTTCCTCGTGGTCGCCGCCCCGGAGCCGGACGCCCTGCGCGAGGCGGCGTACTTCGTGGAGCGGCTCGCGGCCGAACGGATGCCGCTGGCCGGTCTGGTGCTGAACCGGGTCCACGGCAGCGGGGCCGGCCGGCTCTCCGCGGAACGGGCCCTGGCCGCCGCAGAGAATCTTGAAGAAGGCGGCATTGTCGATCAGGAGTCCGGGAAAGCTCGACTTCGTGACGCCGCCGACGACGGCTCCCCCGACGTGGACGAGATCACGGCAGGACTGTTGCGCCTGCATGCCGAACGGATGCAGGTGATCGCGCGCGAACGACGCACACGCGATCGCTTCACCTCGCTGCACCCCGAAGTGGCGGTGACCGAAGTGGCCGCCCTGCCCGGCGATGTGCACGACCTCGCCGGGCTGCGGGCCATCGGAGAGCGCCTCGCGGCCGGGGTGCCGGCCGGAGCGTAGGCGTCGGCGTGCGTACGACGTGGCGCCCGGGTGATCTACCCGGCTGCCGCGTACGTCTCGTACGGAACGTCGATCTCCGCGTCGACATCCACGGTGAGGATGCCCGTACTGCGTTCGTACTCCGTGCGGGCCGTTTCGAGCAGCCGTCGCCACGAGGTGACGGTGGGACGCCGGCGCAGCAGCGCACGTCGTTCCCGCTCGGTCATTCCGCCCCACACTCCGAACTCGACACGATTGTCGAGCGCGTCGGCCAGGCACTCGGTCCGCACCGGACATCCGGTGCACACCGCCTTGGCCCTGTTCTGTGCCGCTCCTTGAACGAACAGTTCATCCGGATCGGTAGTGCGGCAGGCTGCCTGCGCACTCCAGTCGGTAACCCAGCCCATCCCGGCGCCGTCCTCTCCCGAATCGAGGCTCCCCCACGGCGGTAGCGGCATATTCACCGCTGCCAGTTGAGGACGTTACGGAAGGCGAGCACAGTGCAACACCCCCGACGGGCCCAATCTTGAATGGTCCGAACGGACTATGGGTAAGCGGCAGATCACCCGACGGAGTGATCCGGCGACATGCCCGGCCATTCCGGCGATTCGGGTGAAATCGGGGGCTGCCGGTAAGCGGCCGTCAGAGGGAAGGGCGAGATTCGGACATGTGTCCACCCCATTCGGGAAGGGTGAAATTCAAGCCGAGGGGTTGATGTCGCACCACACTGCTGTGACAGTTGGGGTCAGCTTAGGCCAAGGCATTCGCGCGTGTCCGGCGAATGAGAACGTAGGCTGCCCCTCATGGGAAAGAAGCGCTCGGGCGGCGGGCTCACCGGGCCACAGCAGGCCGCCAAGTTCCTCGGGGTGTCCGTTCTCTCGGGAGTCGTACTCGCCGGCATCGCGATCCCGGGCGCCGGCGCGCTGGGACTCGCGGCCAAGGGCACGGTCGAGGGTTTCGACGAGATCCCGGCCAATCTCAAGACACCTCCGCTGAGCCAGCGCACCACGATTCTGGACTCGGAGGGTGGCCTGATCGCCACCGTCTATTCACGTGACCGGCAGGTCGTCCCCCTGACGTCGATCTCCCCGTACATGCAGAAGGCGATCGTCGCCATCGAGGACTCGCGCTTCTACGAGCACGGCGCGGTCGACCTCAAGGGCATCCTGCGCGCGGTGAACCGCAACGCGCAGGAGGGCGGAGCGGCGCAGGGCGCCTCGACGCTGACGCAGCAGTACGTGAAGAACGTGTTCGTCGAGGAAGCCGGCGACGACGAGACGAAGGTGCGCGAGGCCCAGGAGAAGAGCCTCGGCCGCAAGATCCGCGAGCTCAAGTACTCGATCCAGGTCGAGGAGGAGCTCGGGAAGAAGAAGATCCTCGAGAACTACCTCAACATCACCTACTTCGGCCAGCAGGCCTACGGCATCGAATCGGCGGCGCAGCGCTACTTCAGCAAGCCCGCCAAGGACCTCACCATGGACGAGTCGGCGCTGCTGGCCGGCCTGGTGCAGTCGCCGAGCCGGTACGACCCGGTCAACGACGCGCAGGAGGCGATGAAGCGCCGCAACACCGTCCTCCAGCGGATGGCCGACATGAAGGACATCTCGCAGGCCGAGGCGGAGGAGGCGAAGAAGAAGCCGGTCCAGCTGAAGGTGACCCGGCCGAAGAACGGCTGCATCACCGCGGTCAAGGGCGCGGGCTTCTTCTGCGACTACGTGCGCAACACCTTCCTGTCAGACCCGGTGTTCGGCAAGACGCGCGAGGAGCGGGCGAAGATCTGGAACCAGGGCGGTCTGACCGTCCGCACGACCCTGGACCCGCAGTCGCAGGAGTCCGCGAACGCCTCGATCAAGGACCACGTCAACGAGGACGACACGATCGCCACGGCCGTCACCATGATCCAGCCGGGCACCGGCCGGGTCCTGGCGATGGGCCAGTCGAAGCCGTACGGCTTCGGGAAGAACGAGACGCAGATCAACTACTCCGTGGACAAGCGGATGGGCGGCTCCAACTTCGGCTTCCAGGTCGGCTCCACGTTCAAGCCGTTCATCGCGGCCGCGGCCATCGAGCAGGGCATGGCGCCCACCAAGGTCTACTCCGCACCCAACAAGATCGACTACCCGAGCCCGATCCCCAAGTGCGACGGCAGCCAGTGGGTGAACCTGCCCGAGGGCAAGAAGAAGCTCGCGACCGCCGAGAACGAGACCGAGGACGAGGTCGGTCCGTACGCGCTGAGGACGGCGATGGAGAAGTCCATCAACACGTACTTCGTGCAGATGATCGGCGAGATCGGGCTCTGCCCGGTGACCGAGATGACGCAGAAGCTCGGCGTGGTCCCGGCCGACGGTTCGAAGCTGCCCGAGGCCCCCTCCATCGCGCTCGGCTCCGCCGAACTGTCGCCGCTGACGATGGCCAACGCGTACGCGACCTTCGCCAACCGGGGCACGTACTGCACCCCGATCGCCCTGGAGTCGATCACCGACGCCCACGGCAAGGCCCTCGCGGTGCCGAAGACCAAGTGCGAGCGGGCGATGAGCCAGGACACCGCCGACACGATCAACACCCTGCTGCGCGGCGTGGTCGACTCGGGTACCGGTGAGAAGGCCGGTCTGAGCGACCGCGACAACGCGGGCAAGACCGGTACGACGGACTCCCGCTACAACGCCTGGTTCGTCGGCTACACCCCGAACATGTCCGGCGCGGTGTGGGTCGGCTCGGGCGGCGCGAAGAAGATCTCGATGGAGGACATCACCATCGGCGGTCAGTACTACCCGAAGGTCTTCGGTGGCGGACTGCCCGGCCCGATCTGGCGGGACGCGGTGTCCGGCGCCCTGTCCGGCCGCGAGGCCCCCGGCTTCACCACGGTCAGCATCCCGGAGCCGCAGGTTCCGAGCGGCGGCAACGGCAACAACGGCGGCCGGGGCAACGCGAACGGCGGCAACGGGGGCAACCCCAACCCGCCCGTCCCGAACAAGCCCGGCAAGCCGAACAAGCCCGGCGGTGACGGCAAGCCCGGCGGGCGGCCCGGCGGCACGACGGCCGCAGGAGCCACCGGCGGCGCGGCCGCCACGGGCGGCACCGGCGGCACGGGCGACACGCCCACCCCGCCGTTCGGCGGGATCACCGGGGAGCCCGGCCTGATCGGCGGCCGGGACGACCAGTAGGACGCGCACGAAGAAGGGGAGGGCCCCGGCCGGATCATCCGGCCGGGGCCCTCCCCTTTGCTCCGACGGTTACGAGAGCCGGCGCTTCACGGCGGCGGCCACGCGGCCGCCCTCCGCCAGGCCCGCCACCTTCGGGTTCACGATCTTCATGACGGCGCCCATGGCCCGCGGCCCCTCGGCACCCGCCGCCTTGGCCTCCTCGACCGCCTGCGCCACGATCGCGTCGAGCTCGTCGTCGCCCAGCTGCTTGGGCAGGTACGCGTCGAGGAACTCGCCCTCCGCGGTCTCCCGCGCGGCCTGCTCGGCGCGGCCGCCCTGCGCGAAGGCCTCCGCGGCCTCGCGGCGCTTCTTCGCCTCCTTCGCGATCACCTTGAGGACTTCGTCGTCGGAGAGCACGCGCGCTTCCTTGCCCGCGACCTCCTGGTTGGTGATGGCGGAAAGGGTCAGGCGCAGCGTCGACGAAGCGAGCTCGTCGCGTGCCCGGATGGCGTTGGTGAGGTCTTCCTGGAGCTTGGCCTTGAGCGTGGTCATGCCCATGAGTCTGCCAGGTGCGGGGGCGGTGGCGCCCGCCGGTTTATCGCGTCTGCGACGATAGGGGGCATGCGCGCGCGTTACGGAGTCCCCCTGAAGGTCACTGCCTCGATCGCCGCGGTGGGGGCCGCCGGAGTGGCCTATGCCGCCGGATTCGAGGCCCGTTCCTTCCGGCTGCGCCGGGTCACCGTGCCCGTGCTCCCGCAGGGGATGCGGCCGTTGCGCGTCCTCCAGGTCTCCGACATCCACATGGTCGGCGGGCAGCGCAAGAAGCGCGCCTGGCTTCAGTCCCTGGCCGGCCTGCGCCCCGACTTCGTCGTGAACACCGGAGACAACCTCTCCGACACGGAGGGCGTGCCCGAGGTGCTCGACGCGCTGGGCCCGCTGATGGACTTCCCCGGCGTGTACGTCTTCGGGTCGAACGACTACTACGGGCCGCGGCTGCGCAACCCCGGCCGCTACCTGATCGAGAAGGCGCAGGGCCGGCACGGGCTCAACGGCAACAAGCCGGTCGTCGGCGCGGTCCACAACCCGTGGGAGGAGATGCGGGACGCCTTCGACGCGGCGGGCTGGCTGAACCTCACCAACACCCGGGCCCGGCTGAAGCTGGACGGGCTGGAGCTCGCCTTCACCGGCCTCGACGACCCGCACATCAAGCGGGACCGCTACGAGCGGGTCGCGGGCGGGCCCGAGACGGACGCGGACTTCTCGATGGCCGTCGTGCACGCCCCGTACCTGCGGGTGCTCGAATCCTTCACCGCCGACCGGTACCCGCTGATCCTCGCCGGCCACACGCACGGCGGACAGCTGTGCATCCCCTTCTACGGGGCCCTGGTCACCAACTGCGACCTGGACACGAAGCGGGTGAAGGGCCTGTCGACGTACGAGACGGACGGCGAGCGCTCCTACCTGCACGTCTCGGCGGGCTGCGGCACCAACCGCTTCACCCCGGTCCGCTTCGCCTGCCCGCCGGAGGCGACCCTCCTGACCCTGACGCCGAAGGCGTAGGAGCACCCTCCGCCCGCGCCTGGCCCCGGCCCCCGCGAAACCGGATTTCGCCTCAGCGCGAGGGTCCGCTAAAGTAATCGATGTCGCCACGGAGGAAAGCCGCCCGAAGCGACGATCGGGGTGTAGCGCAGCTTGGCAGCGCGCTTCGTTCGGGACGAAGAGGTCGTGGGTTCAAATCCCGCCACCCCGACGCTGTAGTACCAGGTCAGGCCACCTACTTTCGAAGTAGGTGGCCTGACCTGTTTTCGTTGGCCCCAGGGGTGCGGGGGTTAACTGCCCTGGGGGCAGGGGCCTGGTGCGGGGGAGGGACCAGGCCCCTGGTCGGTGGGGTCAGGCCTCCGTGGGGGTGATCCGGATGGCGAGGGCGGTCAGGGCCGCGTCCAGGGACGCGGTCACGGCGGTGGTGTCGGGGCCGGTGGCGATCACGTGGCCCAGCCGGTCGTAGGCGTTCTCGGCCGGCCGTACGGGGGCGCCGTCCGCGGCGGTGACCGTGACGCGGGTGACGCCCGCGACCGCGCGGGCGGCCTCCGTGCCCTCGACGGCCCGCAGCGTTCCCCGGGCCTCGGCGAGCAGGAAGCGGATGCCGGCCGAGGCGGTGTGGCGCGGTTCCAGGTCGAGCGGGGTGCCGGTCGCGGCCCGCAGCTGCTGTTCCAGCAGGTCGGTGCCGGTGGCCCGGCGGATCGCCTCCGGGATCATGCCGCCCGCGAGGCGCGGGTTGATCTCCACCACGGCGACACCGCCGCCCTCGGTCACCTTGACCTCCGTGTGGGTCGGGCCGAGCTCCCATCCGATGGCCTTGAGGGCGCTGCTCACCACCCCGGCGATCTCGCCGGCCGCCGCCGCGCTGAGGGGGGCGGGGAAGAGGTGCCCGGTCTCCACGAAGTACGGGCCGGCCGTGACCTGCTTGGCGGTGACGCCGACCGTGGTGGCGACGCCGTCGTGGCTGAACACCTCGACGCTGTACTCGGGCCCGTCGAGGTACTCCTCCAGCAGGACGGTCCGCGCGGTCGGCAGGCCCCGTACGTTCGTCTCCACCGCGAGGATGCCCCGGGCGTGCGCGGCGGCCTCCTCGGCGGTGGCGCACAGCAGCACGTTGTTCGAGCCCGAGTCGTCGGCGGGCTTCACCACGCACGGCAGGCCCACGGCGCGGACCGCGTCCGCGAGGTCCGCCGGGTCGGTGAGGACCGCGTACCGGGGCTGCGGAACGCCCGCGTCGCGCAACACCCCGCGCATCGTGGCCTTGTTGCGGCAGGCGGCGACGGCGGACGCCGGGTTGCCCGGCAGGCCCAGCCAGTCGGCCAGTTCGGCCA
This sequence comes from Streptomyces sp. NPDC006512, assembly GCF_040611935.1. Lineage (NCBI taxonomy): Bacteria > Bacillati > Actinomycetota > Actinomycetes > Kitasatosporales > Streptomycetaceae > Streptomyces > Streptomyces sp. NPDC006512. The sequence goes on from NZ_JBEXPG010000006.1 coordinate 193,790, forward strand.
CCGCGGGGACGTAGAAGTCGCTGGTCGTGGTCACGCCGGCCAGTTCTTCGCGCGGGTAGCGCTGCTGGATGACGGACCGCAGTTCGGAGAGGGAGTTGGTGTCGCAGACCAGGATCTCGGCGCCGGTCTCGTCGAGGCCCGCGTAGCGTTCCGGCTTGCCGGTCAGCAGGACCGGGACGAAGCCGAGCTCGCGCGCCGTGGACAGCGCGATCATGCCGGTGCCGGTGGTGTTGGACTCGACGAACAGCAGCCGGCGGGGCCGTTCGGCGGGCTGCCGGACCTCGCTGCGGGACCACTGGCTGACCGGGGTCCCGTAGACGACGGGGGTCGGCCGCGAGGCCAGCGGGAGGTCGGCGACGCGGTGTTCGGCCCAGTACTCGTCGCTGTACACGGTGTCGGTGTAGCGGTCGCCGCGGTCCGGGAAGATGCCGACGATGCGGCTGCCCGGCTCGGCGCGGCGGGCCACGTCGGCGAGGACCCGGTAGACCGATCCGGAGGTGTTGCCGGCGAAGATCTGCTGGTCGGCGGCGAGGTCCCGGGCGGCCACGAACGCCTCGCGGTCGTTCAGCCAGTGCACCTCGTCGATGACGGAGCGGTCGAGGTTGTGCGGGAACAGGCTGTTGCCGAGGCCGCTCTGGAGGCGCTTGGGTACGTCCGGCTGGTCGAAGAGGGCACTGCCGACGCAGTCCACGCCGACCGCCCGCAGCCGCGGCAGGTGCCGGCGCAGGGCCCGGGTGCTTCCGCAGAGGGAGCCGCCGCTGCCCACCGCGCCGACCAGCACGTCCACGGTGCCGAGGTCGCGGAGCAGTTCGTCGGCGAGGATCCGGTAGGCGCGCGGGTTGTCGGGGTTGGTGTACTGCCGCGGCCAGAACGCGCCGGGGAGTTCGCGCATCAGCTCGTAGAGGCGCTCCAGGCGGGCGCCCTGCCAGCCCTGGTCGGTCATCTTGGGGACGATGTGGACCTCGGCGCCGAGGGACTTCAGCTTCGCCAGGGTCATGGGGTCGATGCGGGGGTCGGTGACGATGTGCACCGGGTGTCCCAGGGAGCGGCCCACGAGGGCGGCGCCGAGGGCCATCGTGCCGGACGAACTCTCCACGATCGGGGCGCCGGGCAGGAGCGTGCCGATGCGCCGTGCTTCCTCGATGGCGCTCTTCGCGACGCGGTCCTTCATGCCGAAGGGGTTGGCGAGCTCCAGCTTCGCGTACACCTCGGTGCCCTCCGGCACGTCCAGCCGGAGCCGTACGAGCGGAGTGTGCCCGACCATGTCGTAGACGGTTTGAAAGAGCATCTTCACACTTCCTCAGGCTGTGGTGTGGGCGGGGGCGGCGAGCGGGCGGGGACGCAGGCGTCCGTAGGACCAGTCGTCGCCGTGGCCAAGGGAGCGGTAGAGCATGGTGGTTCCGGGGAGCGAGGCGCAGGCGGCGAGGGCGACCTCGGCCTTCAGGGCGCTGTCGGGATCGTCGTGCGGCAGGAGGATGCCGAGCACGGTGCCGCTGTGGGCGCAGGCGATGCCGAGGCCGTCGATGTCGCGGCAGATGCGTTGGAGGGCGGGCAGGGAGGGGCGCGGCATGTGGCGCGCGTTCAGCTCGGCGCTGCGGGTGGCGACGCGGCCCAGGGAGGGCAGGTCCCCGTCGCGGATCGCCTCGCGCGCCCGGTCGAGGAGGCGCGCGTACTCCTGCTGCTCCTCGGCGCTGCGGGCGGTGGCCGCGTGGTTGTGGCTGATGGTGTCGACCTGGCCGCCCTCGTCGTAGGCGATGACGGTCATGGAGGGTACGGTGCCCAGCCGTTCGCGGAGCCGGACCTCGCGGTGGCTGAACGCCACGATCTCGTCGTACATGACGCCGTCGGTGGGCTCGATGTCCCGCAGCAGCGTCTCGATGTCGGCCGGGGTGAAGCGGACGCCCACGGCGTCGGCGACCGCGCGGGCCGTGGCGACGAGGTCGGCCGACGAGCTCGCCATGCCCTTGCCCTCGGGCAGTTCGCTGCCGATGCGGAGCTGGCCGCCGCCGGTGTGGCCGGCGGCGCGCAGGGCCCGTTCGGCCAGCCGGGCCGCCTTGCGCTTGTGGGCGGGGGCCACGTGGATGGACGTGGCGTCCGGCTGGTGGGCGAAGGTCGCGGTGGACCAGGCCGCCACCGGCGAGGTCACCATGAAGTGCTCCCCGGTGCCGGGCAGTACGCCCTGGAGGAGCTCTCCGAACGTACCGAAGGCCCTGCCGACGCCGGCGCTGCGCGTGAGCAGCGCACCCGTCTCCCCGGCCAGTCCCTCAAGCTCCTGTGTGTACGCCTGCACGGTCACCGTTTCCTCCTTCTCCGCCACGCGTGGTCCGGTCGTGGGCCGCCCATGCGGCGCCCAGTCGTTCGAATTCCTTGTCCTGTGCGCGCAGCACGGTCTCGACCGCGTCCGGGCGGGCCGAGCCCTCGGATCGCGGTGCGTGCAGGGCGCGTCGTACGTCGAAGACGCCCGCCAGCACCGATTCCGGCGCCTTCAGGTCGAAGCCGAGCTCTGCCGCGGCCCGCTTCAGCAGGGCCGGGTCGGTCTGGGCCGGGGCGAGGCCGGCGCCGGTGGCTGCGACGACGTACCGGCCGGCGATCACCTGGGCGCGGCGCCAGGGCACGCCTTCGGTGAGGGTGAGGGCGTTGGCCAGGCTGAAGCCGCCGAGGAACTCCTTCTCGCAGGCCGCGGCCATGCGCTCGGTGTCGAAGCGAACGTGGTCGAGTACCGCCGTGGCGAGGCGCAGGACGCTCCCGAAGGTGTCGAAGGCGACGGAGAGCTGTGAGCCGGCTTCCTTGGAGACCTCGACGGAGTTGGAGAAGGCCGTGTTGCGCTGGCCGAGGACGGCGTCCAGGTGACACGAGGCCAGGTGGGCGGACCTGCCGCGGATCCGTTCGAGGACGGGGTAGTTCTTCTTCTGCGGCATGGCCGAGGAGATGCCGGAGAGCTCGTCGGGCAGGTCCAGGTAGCCGTAGGCGCTGCTGCCCCAGGCCATCAGGTCGGTGGTGAAGCGGCTGAGCGCCACCCCGAAGACGCCGAACTCGGCGGTGATCTCCAGGGCCCAGCCGCGGTAGGCGACCGAGGTGAGGGCGAGGGGCTGGACCCGGCCGAAGCCGAGGAGGGCGGCGAGCCGGTCGCGGTCCCAGGGGAGTTCCTGGCCCGCCATGGCGCCGGCGCCGAGGGGGCAGGCGTCGATGCCGTCGTACGTGGCGAGCAGTCGGCGCGCGGTGTGCAGCACCTGCTCCGAAAGGGCCGCGAGGTAGAAGCCCGGCGAGATGATCTGCGCGGCCTGGAGGTGGGTGTAGCCGGGCATGGGGTCGTCGGCGTGGCGGGCGGCCAGGCGGTGTGCGGCGCGGCCGAATTCCAGGAGCGTGCCGGCGGCTTCGACGAGGCGGGCGCGGCCGTTCATCAGCTGGGCACAGGACTGGAGGTCGTTGCGGCTGCGGTCCACGTGCCAGGCGGCGATGGGCTCGGCGAGCCGCGCCTCGACGTGGCGTTCCAGGGAGAAGGCGATGTCGGACATGCTCGCCTCCCGGCCGGCCAGGAGTTCCTCGCGGGTCGCCGAGCCGAGCAGGCCGTCCAGTTCGGCGGCCTGGTCGGCGGTGACGAGACCCATGCGCAGGTACTCGGCGACCAGGGCCTGCTCGATGGCGATGTAGTGCGGGAGGAGGTGGTCCGCCTCGTATCGGAACTGGGGGTCGAGGACTTCCTCCCGCAGCAGTTCGCTCGGCCCTCGGCCGATGCGTCCGCTCAGCGGGAGCGCGTCGCTCGCACCGGTGTCGTGGTCGGGGTGCACCTGGAATCCGTTTCTCTCGTCGGGGGCGGGGATCGGCAGAGCGCCGCTGTCGTGCCGTGCCGCGCGGTTCGGGCCGCGTCCGGGTGGGGGGAGGGGCCGGCTTCGGGTGGGGCCCCGGCCGGTGGGGTGCGTCGTGGGGGCGTGGGGGTGACGTGGGGGGCGGGTCGGTGCGCGGTTACGTGCCGGCCGGGACGGGGACGGGGGCCGGCTTGGGGGTCTTCTCGTGGCCCCAGATCCGGGGCGAGTTGCTGATCGCGGCGGTGGCGATCAGGCCGGTCAGCAGGACGCCGCCGACGAGCGACCAGGAGGCGACCGGGCCGATGCCGCTGACGAGCGGCAGGAAGATCAGCGGGGCGAGGACGACGCCGAGGTTGAAGTGGGCCGTGTAGAAGCCCATGTTGCGGACCCGGAGGCGGTCGGGGGTGATGGCGCTGATGTGGTCGGGCATCACCGGGTAGACGATCATCTCGCCGACCGTCCAGACGGCCGTCGCGACGAGCAGCAGCCAGGTCTGGTACGAGCCGAAGCCCATCAGGACGAAGCCGACGATCGCGCAGGCGTAGCCGATGAGGAGGCTGGTGCGGCGGGTGAGGTCGAGCATCGCGTGGTTGAGGGCGATCTCGACGGTGAGGACCAGGAAGGCGTTCACCGCGAAGATCGCGCTCGCCCAGGCGGCGGACTCGCCGAGGACGTGGATGACGTAGACGCTGGCGACGGTGGACGGCAGGGCGTAGGCGAGGTGGATCGGGGTCGTCACCGCGATGAAGCTCCAGAAGCGCACGCCGTCCCGGCCCGGCCCGGCGTCGGCGACGCCGGTGGCGGTGGTGTCCTCGGTGGCGTCGGCGGCGGAGCCCGCGGTGATGCGGGCGCGGGCCAGGATGAACGCGGAGACCACGTAGCCGATGGCGGTTCCCCAGGGCAGCAGGCCCGGGCTGACGTTGAAGAGGATGCCGGCGATGACCGGGCCGATGCCCATGCCCAGGTTGATGGCGAGGCGGACCGCGGAGAAGGCGAACCGGCGCTGGGCCTCCGGCATGACCCGGGCGACCAGGGTGTAGGCGATCGGGTTGACCAGCTCGTAGCAGAAGCCCCAGAGGGCGGTCAGTACGGCGAGCATCCACAGCTCGGTGGTCATCGCGATGACCAGGACGATCACGGCCACGCCGGCGAGGCCCATGACCGCGAGCCGCTGTTCGCGGACCCGGGCCGCGAGGGCGCCGCTGGCGACGCCGGCGATCAGGGCGCCGACGCCGAACATGCCGACGACGAGGCCGATCACCTCGACGGACAGGCCGTGCCGCTCGGTGGCGAGGTAGACCCCGTAGAAGGGGTACAGGACGACGGCGCTGCGCGAGAGGGCCACCGTCGCCAGGAGGCCGGCGATCGGCCGCAGGCCCGCGATGTTCTCGCGCAGTCCGGGCTTGTGCGGCGCGGCGGTCTGCGGAGCGGACATCACACCACTCCGCAGGCGACCCGGGAGCGGACCGGCCGGACCTCGTACAGCGACTCGCGGACGGACTCGATGAACCGGTAGTCGGCGTCGACCGTGGCCTGGTCGGGAGCGGTCAGGAAGACGCGCAGCGGGCTGGTGAGCAGGTCCTCGGTCGGGACGATGACGTCGCCGGGCCGGCGCTTGACGACGAGGTCCACGACGGAGGGCAGGCGGCGGATCTCCTCGACGAGGGACCGGTTGACGGAGAGGACCTCGCCGTGGAGGACCGTGGGGGCGTTGTACACGACCGCGGGCTGGTGCTTGCGGTAGACGCGGTCGGCGTACTGGGCGAGGAAGCGGTCGGGGCGGGCGTAGGCCATCGCGGTGAGGTCGGCGCTGTTGGTGCCGAGGCAGGCGTCGTGGAAGGCGGGGTGCAGGTGGCCGTTGACGCGGGCGCCGACCTCGACGAGGGCGGGTCCGTCCGCGGTGATGATCACCTCGGTGTGGGCCGGGCCGTTGTCGATGCGCAGGACCTTCAGCATGGCGCGGGTGTAGTCGATCAGTGCGACGGCGACCGGGTCGGCCGGGTCGATGAGGATGTCGCGGTTGTAGATGGGCTTTCCGTTGGGCAGCACGCGCTTCTCGTACTGCCAGACGCCGCAGGCGTAGGCGCGGCCGTCGACGCTCACGGTGTCGACGATGTACTCCGTGCCCTCCAGGAAGCTCTGGACGAGGACCTCGGTGTTCGTGCCGTTGAACACGGTGGTGCTGCCGAGGATCGAGGGGAACGCGGCGCGCAGCGCGTCGGCGTCGCGGCAGATGAAGACCCCGTCCGTGGACGCGGAGGACAGCGGTTTGGCGACGCAGGGCCAGAAGCCGCTGTCCGCGGCCCAGGCGACGGCCTCGTCGGCGTCGCGGGTGACCAGCTGGGCCGCGGTGCGCAGTCCGGCGGCGGACACCGTCTCGATCATCTTGTACTTGTTGCGGCGGGCCTCGGAGAGCCCGGTGCCGTTGGTGCGCAGGCCCAGGGCCTCGCTGAGCTGGTCCGCGAGGCGGACGCCCGGCTCCTGGCCGGGGATGACGAACGCGGGCTGGAGCTCCTTGAGCGCGAGCTCGGTGCTTCCGTCCGGGTAGTAGGTGAGGCCGTCGACGTAGCTCGACCGCTCCCAGGTCTGCATGCGGGCGATCTTCTCGGGCGAGCCCTGGAGGTGGACCACGTCGATCCCGTACTTGTTGAAGGCGGCCGGCAGGTAGTTGCCGGTGCCGTACGCGTCGACCAGGACGCCCACGGGGCGCTCGCCGGCCCCGGCCGCCGCTTCGCCGGAGGGGTTCCACGGCTCGGACCGCACGCCTTCGGACAGTTCACTCATCAGGTCCTCACAATCCTTTGGATCGATCCCTTGGATCGGCAGATGACCAACAGTTGGCGACGCCGGCCGAGCGGATACCGGGCTTCGGCACCGTGGGGCGAACGACCAGCCACACGAAGAAAAAACCAACCATTTGGTTTTGTCAAGACGGTTCCAGACCGGGAATCCGGGGGCCCGGAGCGGCAATTCCGGACCGGTCCGCGAGGCGCTGGCCGGATTCCAACTCCCAGCCTGGAAAGGGAAATTGGAGGAACCCGCACGCCAAGGGCAAGGAGTGCCCCCGGCGGGTCCGGCGCCGGCGTGGCCGGGTACGTACGCGCCGGGCAGCACCGCGTTGCTCGAAGTGCCCTCCGGATGGCACTTTCGGGCAGCTGCGAAAGAGCGGTTCTCCAGTCACTCTCCGATCCACATCGCAGGTGAACGCGCGTTATCACCTTGCCTGTTGGGGGTTGATCGTCCACCTGGTGGACAGTGGGGGCGAAAGCCGGACAGGGCCGCGGAGGGATTCCGCCTGACCCGGCGGACGGGAAGGGCCAGGTCATCCGAGGGGTGCGGGAAGTCCGCCAACACATGCCTGAAACAAAAGACTTATGGGATCCGGCCACGCCACCGAAAGGCCGATTGACAAAACAGCCCAGTTGGTTTGTTATAGCGGTCGTCTGGTCGCGGAACGCCGCGACGGCAACTGCGCGGACTCCTGCTCAACGGACCGGGATGTGACTCGCTGAGCGGGCGATGAACCGGAAGCAGACGGCTTCGGAAGGATCAACCATGCTCACACAGGCGCCACCGAACGACGTGGCCACACGACTCGCCGTGGACATCCGGCGATTGGTCATCGAGATGAGCGCTTCGCCCAACGGCGTCCACATCGGCGGCAGCATGTCGATCGCCGACCTGCTCGCCGTCCTCTACGGCGAGGTGCTGCGGCAGCCGGCCGGCGAAGCGTCCCCGGGCGACCGCGACTACCTGATCCTGAGCAAGGGACAGGCGTCCGCCGGGCTGTACGCGGCGCTCGCCGCGACGGGCGTGATCCCGGAGTCGGAGTGCGCGACCTACGCCGAGGAGGGCAGCCGGCTCGGCGGCCACCCGATGAAGCGCCTGCCCGGCGTCGAGTTCTCGACGGGCGCGCTGGGCCACGGGCTCTCGCTGGGCCTGGGCGTCGCCCTCGCCGGACGCCGCTACGGGTACGACAAGCGGGCCTTCGTGATCCTCGGCGACGGGGAACTGCAGGAGGGCTCCAACTGGGAGGCGGCCATGGCCGCGGCCCACCTCGGGGCCGACAACCTCATCGCGATCGTGGACCGCAACAGCTGGCAGATCAGCGGCCGCACCGAGGACACCATGGCGCTGGAGCCCCTGACCGACAAGTGGGCGAGCTTCGGCTGGCGCGTCCTCACCATCGACGGACACGACCACGAGCAGATCAGGAAGGCCCTGGACGGGCCCGTGGAACCGGGCCGGCCGACGGCCGTCATCGCCACCACCGTCAAGGCCCGGGGCGTCCCCGGCCTCCAGGACACCAAGAAGAGCCATTCCGCGACCCTCGGCCAGGACGCACGGCGGATGGCGCTCGCGGCACTGGAGAGTGAGCAGGAATGAGCACGGACATCGCCACCCACCGCTCCGTGGCGGAGGTCTTCGACCACGTCTGGGAGAACCGTTCGACGATCCAGAGCCGCGACGCCTACGCCATGATGCTGCTCGCCCTCGGCCGCGAGAACCCGCTCCTGGCCTGCCTCGCCACCGACATGGACTACGAGGACCACTTCGCGAAGGAACTGCCACGCCAGTACGTGGACCTCGGCATCGCCGAACAGAACATGATCGGCGTCGCCGCCGGCATGACGGTGGCCGCGCGGCCCGTGTTCGCCAACGGGATGAGCCCGTTCGCCATCGCCCGCGCCTTCGAACAGATCAAGATCGACGTGGCCGGGGCGAACCTCCCCGTGAAGATCGTCGGCACGCACGCCGGTCTCGCCTCCGGCCACTACGGCCCGACCCACCACTCGCTGGAGGACATCGGCGTCACCCGGATGCTGCCGAACATGACGGTGGTGGCGCCCGCCGACGCCTGGGAGACCGTCCAGGCGACGGTGGCCCTGGCCCACGACCCCGGCCCCGCCTACATGCGGCTCGGCCGGATGGCCACCCCCACCCTCTACGACGAGCCCACCGAGTTCGTCCTCGGCAAGGCCCGCGTCCTGCGGGAGCCCGGCCGGGTCCTGTTCGTCGCCACCGGCCCCTACCCGAACCTCGTCGCCGCCGAGGCCGCGCGCGAACTCGCCACCAAGGGCATCAGCGCCGGACACCTGAACATGCACACGGTCAAGCCCCTCGACCGGGCAGCCCTCCTCGACGCGAGCGCCGTCGCGGAGGTCGTCGTCACCATCGAGGACCACCGCGCCGTCGGCGGCCTCGGCGGGGCCGTCTGCGAGGTCGTCGCCGAGATCGGCGGCCCGCCCGTGCGGCGGATCGGCGTCCCCGACATCCACTACGACCTCGTCGGCGGCGAGCAGTACCTGCTGGACCACGCCGGGATCAACGTCAGCAACGCGATCACCCAGGCACTGGACGTCCTGGCATGACGAACGCCGACGCGCACGTTCCCGCATCGGCCGCGTCCCGGCGTCCCATGCTCGCCGTACTGGCCGGAGCCGGCTTCATCGCCGCGTCCGCGCCCATGGTCCGGCTCGCCGACACGACCGCGGGCATGGCGGCCTTCTTTCGCTGCGCCCTCGCCGTACCGGTCCTCTGGGCCCTGATGGTCGCCGACCGCAAGCGGGCCGGCCGCCGGCCGCTCCCCCGCAAGGCGCGCTGGCTCGCCCGTCTCGCGGGCCTCGCGCTCGCGGGCGACCTCATGATGTGGAGCCACACCATCAACGCCGTCGGCGCCGGCCTGGCCACCGTCCTCGGCAACCTCCAGGTGCTGTTCGTCGCCCTCATCGCCTGGGCGGTGCTCGGCGAACGGCCCGCCCGGTCCCTGATGATCGCCCTGCCGCCGATGCTGGTGGGCGTGGCGCTCATCGCCGGAGTGTTCGGCAGCGACACCTACGGTGCCAGCCCGGCCCTCGGAGTGCTCCTCGGCACCGGCACGTCCCTCTTCTACGCCGGCTACATCCTGATCCTGCGTGCCGCCGGGAAGACCACCGCGAAGAGCGGCGACGTCGGCATCATCGCGCCCCTCTACGAAGCGACCCTCGGCGCGGCCGTCGGCGCCGGGGTCGTCTCCCTCCTCATCGGCGACGCCCACATCGAGTCACCGTGGCCGTCCCTGGGCTGGCTGCTCCTGCTGGCCCTGTCCTCCCAGGTGGTCGGCTGGCTGCTGATCTCCCGTTCCCTGTCCGCCCTGCCCGCGGCGCTGACCAGCACCCTGCTCCTCGTCCAGCCCGTCGGCGCGGTCGCGCTCGGCGCGGCCGTCTTCGGTGAGGACCCCTCCGCCGAGCAGCTCGTCGGCGTCGCGATCCTGCTGGCCGGGGTTCTGATGGCGACCCGGGGCAGCGGGGGCCCGTCCGCACGCGGAGCGCGTACCCGGCGCGCACGGCGCGGCGCCGGGGCCGCCCGGACCACGGCTCCCGCGGCGGCGCCGGACGCCCCGCCCGCGCCGGAGCCCGCGCCGGAACCCGCGCCAGCGGCCGCGGCGCCTCCGGCCGGCCTTCCCGTACAGCGCGAACGTCCCCAGCTCCCCGACGACGCCGCGGCGCAGCCCAGCGGTGTCGCCTCGACGGCCTGAGAAGGAGAAGCCCGGTGCACAGCCCAGTAGCACCCGTACCCGCGCCCGAGCAGACGATCCGCGTCCTGAAGTTCGGCGGCACCTCGATGGGCACCACACCCGCGCGCATGCGGACGGTGGCCGAGCGGATCGCCCGCATCCACGCCGCGGGACACCCGGTCGTCGTCGTGGTCTCGGCACGCGGCTCCACCACCGACGAACTCGTGGCGGACGCACGGTCGACCTCGACCGCGCCGGCGGCCCGGGAGATGGACCAACTGCTCTCCACCGGCGAGGTCGCCTCGGCGGCCCTCCTCGCCATCGCCCTGCACGGCATGGACGTACCCGCCACCTCCCTGACGGGCGCACAGGCCGGGATCGCCGCCTTCGGCCACCACGGGGACGGCCGCATCTCCGACATCGAGTGCACCCGGCTCCGTGACGTGCTCCGCAGCGGCACGGTCGCGGTCGTCGCCGGCTTCCAGGCCGTCGACGCCTCGGGCAACGTGGTCACCCTCGGCCGCGGCGGATCCGACACGACGGCCGTCGCGCTCGCCGCCGCGCTCGGGGCGACGACCTGCGAGATCTACACCGACGTGGACGGCGTCTACAACGCCGATCCGCGGATCGCCCCGGACGCCCGGCTGCTGCGCACGATCGGCAGCGGCGTCATGGCCGAGATGGCCTACTCCGGGGCGCGCGTGCTCCACCCGCGGTCCGTCGAACTCGCGGCGCGGGCGGGCGTGAGCATCCACGTGCGTTCGGCGTTCTCCGACGCGCCCGGCACCACCGTCATTTCCGATGAAACTGGAGGAGAAGTGCTCGAGAACGCCCAGCCCGTCACCGGCATCGCCCATGACACCGACGTGGCCCGCGTGGTGATCCACCCGGGCAGCCTGGCCCACCGCGGGCTGGAGCTCTTCGCCGCCCTCGCCGAGGCCTCCGTCGCCGTGGACCTCGTCGCCCGCGTCGGCGACCGGGACATCGGCTACGGATGGGACTTCACCATCGCGCGCGGCCACGTGGAGGCGCTCCGCGAGGTGCTCGCCCGGCTGGAGTGCGAGGCCGACATCCACGAGCGCGTCGCGAAGGTGTCCCTCGTCGGAGCCGGCCTGCTGAGCCAGCCCCGGACCACGGGCCGCATGCTGGCCGCGCTGGGCGAGGCGGGCATCGAGGCCTACTCGGTGTCGACCTCCCAGGTCCGTACGTCGTTCACGCTGGCCAAGGCCCACTGCGGGCGGGCCGTGGACCTGCTGCACCGCGAGTTCCAGCTGGACCGGCCCCTGGAAGCGGTCGAGCACGCCGTAGCCGTGTAGCCCGGGCGGCCGCGGTGACCTCCTCCCGGCGCTCCGACACCGCACGATGAAGGCCCAGGTCGGTGACCTGGGCCTTCGCCATGGGCCGTCGCGACGGGTTTTCGCCCTGGGCCTTCGCCCCGGGCCTTCGCGACGGGCCGGGGCCGGGCCGGATCGGGTCCGGCCGGGGCCTCAGTGGTCCAGGGGATTCGCCGCGATGCGCTTCGCCGCGCCGCCCGCGACGTAGGCCGCGGCGGCGCACTGCGGCTTGCGCACGGCCTGGTCCTCGACCAGCCCGAGGAAGGCCGCGCCGAAACCGAGGCGCGGGTACGCGGCCAGCAGCCCGGCCGTGAACTCCGGGTCGAAGTCGGTGACGCGCAGCCCCGAGACGTCGGCGCTGGTGCCCACCTGGAGGAGGTGGCTCTCGGCGTCCTCGGCGGCGTCGACGTCGTCCCGCATGTGCAGGACGATCACCTCTTCCGCCCGTGCCCGCCGGGCCGGCGCCCAGCCCAGCCCGGCCGTGAACATCCGGGCCACGTGCCCGCCCGCCTCCTCGAAGGGCAAGGTGTGGCTGTCGAACGGCGCGGTCAGGCCCAGGTCGTGCAGCAGGGCGCTGACGTAGAGGAGTTCCGCGTCGTACGCGATGCCGTGCACGCGCGCGTGCTCGGCGGCGAAGGCGTAGGAGCGGACGGAGTGGTTGAGCAGGGCCGCGTCCGCGTACTCCGAGGCGATCTCGAAGGCGGAACGGGCCGGGCCGGAGTCAAGGTTGTGAAGGGTCCACGTCATGGCCGCACCCTAGGCGGTGTCGTCGACGTCGTGTCGTCACCCGTGCGCCCGGGGTGCCTGGGGTGTCCGGGGTGCCTGGGGTGCCCGGGTGAAGTCCACTTCCGACGGGGGCTCCCCCGGCCAGTTCAGCCGGGCCGGCTGCGGCCGGGTCTCGGCGAGGACGCTGCCGCGCGAGACAACGTACCGGGGCCGGACCTGACGGCGGACGGCTTCCTCGGGCGTCGGGGCGGGAAGCAGCACGAAGGACGCGGGGGCGCCCTCCCGGATCCCGTACTCGGAGGCGTCGAGCCCCAGGACCCGCGCCGCACGGTCCGTCACCATCGAGAAGGCGAGCGGGATCTCGTCCGCGCCGGTCAGCTGGGCGGCGTAGACGCCGACGAGGGCGGTCTGGAGCGGGTTGGCCGTGCCCAGCGCGTTCCAGGGGTCCATCACGTCGTCGTGGCCGAAGGCGACGTTGACCCCGGCCGCCAGCATCTCCTTGACCTGGGTGAGGCCGCGCCGCTTGGGATAGGCGTCGAACCGGCCCTGGAGGTTGAGGTTGGCGAACGGGTTGGCGACGAGGCTGATGCCCGAACGCGACAGCAGCCGCTGGAGCTTGAAGGCGTAGGCGCCGTTGTAGGAGCCCATGGCGGTCGTGTGCGAGGCGGTCGCGCGGTCGCGCAGGCCCGAGCGCAGGGCCAGGGTCGCCAGCGTCTCCACGAAACGGGACTGCTCGTCGTCGATCTCGTCGCAGTGGACGTCGACGCGCAACCCGTGTTCCTCGGCCAGCGAGAAGGCGGTCCGCAGCGAGGCGATCCCGTCCTCGCGGGTGTCCTCGAAGTGCGGGATCGCGCCGACCACGTCCGCGCCGCGGGCCACCGCCTCGCGCAACAGCGCCGCACCGCCCGGGAAGGAGACGATGCCCTCCTGGGGGAAGGCGACGATCTGCACGGTCATGACGTCCCGGACCCGGTCGCGGACCTCCAGCAGCGCGTCGAGCGCGGTGAGGGAGGGGTCGGTGACGTCGCAGTGGGTGCGTACGTGCAGCACGCCGTTGGCGGCCTGCCAGCGCAGCACCTCGGTCGCCCGGCCGATCACGTCCTCGCGGCTCAGGGTCTTCTTGCGCTCGCTCCAGCAGGCGATGCCCTCCCAGAGGGTGCCGGAGGCGTTCGCGCGCGGCTGCCCGGCCGTCAGGGCGGTGTCCAGGTGGATGTGGGGCTCGACGAAGGGGGCGGTGAGCAGACCGCCGTGCGCCTCGATCAGCACGCCGGTCGCGGGCGGTTCCTTCTGGTCGTCGTACGGGACCACGCGCGCGATCCGGCCGTCCTCACCGACCTCCACGTCGGAGAGGCCGTCACCTGGTGTGTGGAGCAGCCGGGCACCCCGGACGATCATCCGCATGCGGCCAGCGTACGCACGCGTCGTCGTGTTTCACGTGAAACAAGCATGCGGGAGCGGAGGGCTTCAGCCACGCTTCGCCTGGGCCTTCTGCTGCATGCCCCGCGTCTTCGCGGCGATCGACTGGACGTCCCTGACCGCCGCCTTGGCACGTGCCTCGGCCGCCGTGTTCTTCGCCATCGCACGCTCGGAATCCTGGTGGCCGTGGTGACCGGTGCGCGCCTTCTTCGCCATGATCAACACCCTCTCGAAAGCGATCGGCGTACGCCCACCACCTTGCGCCCGTTCCAGCCGGTCGGCATCTCGACGCGTCACCACCGCCGGTACGGCAAGAATGGAGGGCATGACCAGCGACAGCGACCTGACCCCCGGCGACGCCCACGGAACGCGAGAGATGCCCGACTGGGAGAAGCGGTTCCGGGCCCCGCGCGTCGGCCTGCCCGACTGGGCCGAGGACGCCCCGGACCGCTCGCTCTTCGTCTCGAACGCGACCGGCACCTACGAGCTCTACGCCTGGGACCGCGCCACCGGCTCCCAGCGGCAGGCCACGGACCGGCCCAACGGCACCACCGACGGCACCCTCTCCCCCGACGGCGAGTGGATCTGGTGGTTCTCCGACACCGACGGCGACGAGTTCGGCACCTGGGTCCGGCAGCCCTTCGCGGGCGGCCCCGACGAACCCGCCACCCCCGGCCTGGAGCCCTCCTATCCCGCGGGCCTCGCCATCGGCCGGGACGGCACCGCCGTGGTCGGCCGGTCCACGGACGAGGACGGATCGACGATCCACGTCGTACGGCCCGACGGCAGCGCCCCCGCCGTCATCTACCGGCACCGCGAATCGGCCGGCGTCGGCGACCTCTCCCGCGACGGCACCCTGATCGCCATCGAGCACACCGAGCACGGCGACGCCATGCACTCGGCGCTGCGCGTGGTCACCCTCGACGGAGCCACCGTCGCCGAGCTCGACGACTCGCGGGACGGCACGCAGGAGCTGGGCCTGGAGGTCCTCGGCTTCGCACCCGTCGCCGGGGACACCCGCCTCCTCGTCGGCCACCAGCGGCGCGGCCGCTGGGAACCGATGGTCTGGAACGTGACCACCGGCACCCAGGAGGACCTCGCGATCGATCTGCCTGGCGACGTCAGCGCCGAGTGGTACCCGGACGGGTCCGCCCTGCTCATCGCGCACAGCTTCGAGGCGCGCAGCGAGCTGTGGCGCTACGACCTGGCCGCGCGGGAACTCGTCCGGGTGGACACGCCCCCGGGATCGGTGTCCGGAGCGACGGCCCGCCCGGACGGCACCGTCGAGTACCAGTGGTCCTCGGCCGCCGAACCGGCCTCCGTACGCTCCACCGCGGGCGGCGTCGTCCTCGACCCGCCCGGCTTCCGGCCGCCCGGCTCGGTGGCGGTGGAGGACGTGTGGGTGGAGGGTCCCGGCGGGCGCATCCACGCCCTCGCCCAGCGCCCCGTCGGCCACGGCGACGGACCCTTCCCCACCGTGTTCGAGATCCACGGCGGGCCCACCTGGCACGACAGCGACTCCTTCCTCGCCACCCCGGCCGCCTGGCTGGACCACGGCTTCGCGGTGGTCCGCGTCAACTACCGCGGCTCCACCGGCTACGGCCGGGAATGGACCGACGCCCTCAAGCACCGCGTCGGCCTGATCGAGCTGGAGGACATCGCCGCCGTCCGGGAATGGGCCGTGACCTCCGGCCTCGCCGACCCGGCCCGCCTCGTCCTGTCCGGCGGTTCCTGGGGCGGGTACCTGACCCTGCTCGGGCTCGGCACCCAGCCCGACGCCTGGGCCGTGGGCCTGGCGGGCGTACCCGTCGCGGACTACGTCACGGCCTACCACGACGAGATGGAAGCCCTGAAGTCCCTCGACCGCACCCTCTTCGGCGGCACCCCGGAGGAAGTCCCCGAGCGTTTCGAGGCCTCCTCCCCGCTGACGTACGTCGACGCCGTCAAGGCTCCCGTCCACATCGCCGCCGGGGTCAACGACCCGCGCTGCCCGATCCGCCAGATCGACAACTACGTCGACCGCCTCGCCGCCCGCGGCGCGGTCCACGAGGTGTACCGCTACGACGCGGGACACGGCTCGCTGGTCGTCGAGGAGCGCATCAAGCAGGTCCGCATGGACCTGGAGTTCGCCCTGAAGCACCTCGGGTGAGGAGCTCCGCCTGAGGGGCTCCCCGCCCCCGGGGCCGCCGGGACCGGGTCCGGCCCGAGCCCCGGGGGCCGGGCGGGACCCGGCCCCCCGTACCGTGGTGGCGTGCACCGGTTTCTCCTGACCCCGCGCTGGTGGGGGATCAACGTCTTCGTCGCGCTCGCCATCCCCTTCTGCCTGTTCATGGGGTCCTGGCAGCTCGGCCGCTTCGAGGACCGCGTCGGCAGCCACCGGGAGGCGACCGCGGAGCGGCCCGCCGACCAGGCGCCCGCCCCGCTGGACTCGCTGCTGCCGGTGGACACGGAGACCTCCGGACGCCTGGCGTCCACCGCCGGGGAGTACGGCCGCCAGCTCCTGGTCCCCGAGCGCAGGCTCGACGGCCGCGACGGCTTCTACGTGCTGACCCTGCTGCGCACCGACTCCGGCAAGAGCGTCCCGGTCGTACGGGGCTGGCTGCCGGGGGCCGCGGACCCGGCGAAGGCCCCCGCACCGCCGGCCGGCCGGGTCGAGGTGACCGGCGCCCTGCAGTCCTCGGAGAACTCCGGGACCAAGGGCGTGCACTCCCAGGGCGGGCTGCCGGAAGGGCAGCTCGGGGTGATCGGGTCGGCCACGCTGGTCAACCTGGTGTCCGACCCCCTCTACGACGCCTGGCTGACGGTGCAGACACCCGCGGACGGGATGGCGCCGGTGCCCGCGAAGGCGCCGAACAACACCGGACTGGACCTGAAGGCCTTCCAGAACCTCGGCTACACCGGCGAGTGGTTCGTCTTCGTCGCCTTCGTGCTCTTCATGTGGTTCCGGCTGTACCGCCGCGAGGTGGAGACCCTGCGGGACGCCGAGGCCGGCCTGCTGCCGCAGGAAGCCGCGGCCTCGGACGCCGCCGACGACGACGTACCGGCCGCCGCCTCCGCTACGGCGCGGCCTGCGGAATGATGCCCGTCCGGTAGACCGTCCCGCCGCAGGCCGCCGGGATCGTGGTCTGCGTGACCGGGGCCCCCGCCACCGGCGTGCCGGGCGTGTGGGACACCTCCACACCGGCCGGGTCCGGTGCCGTCGTACCGCTCAGCGGGTCCACCGCCGCGTCCGTACCGGCCGCTGCCCGCTCCTGGTCCGCGGCGCCCGCCGGGGCCTGCGCCGGGCCGCCTTGTTCTGCGGGCTTGGCGGAGGGGCCGGGAGTCGCGGCCGGGCAGGACTGCGCCGAGGGCACCCAGGCGAAGCGCACCTCGTAGGCGGCGTTCGGCTGGAGCACCACCATCGGCGTCTCGGCCGACGGGTCGGGGAGCAGTCCGCTCGCCGGGTCCCCCTCCGTGTGGGACGTCACCGCCACCGCGGGCCCCTGCGCCGGCGGGGTCGTGGCCAGCGAGGCCGCCGTCACCGTGTCCGGGCCGGTGACCGTGCACCCGCGCGCCGAGACGTTGGTGACCTGGAAGCTGCCGTACACCTTGCCGTCGCTCTCGGGGGCGCGGGCGCTGCCCCGCACACCCAGTTGCTCGCCGGTGCAGGCGGGCGCGCCGGGAGCCGCCACCGGGGGCTGCTGGGCCGGGCCCGGGCCGGTGCCCGTCGTCGCGCCGGCGGTGGCTCCGGTACCGTCCGGGCCGGCCGTGACGCCACCGGACGGGGAGCCGCCTGCCTGGGGGGCCGGCCGGTCTCCGGTGCCGTCCTGCGGGGCCTGGCCGACGGACCGGGTCGACTCAGGCTGGGCCCCGGCTCCGGCGCCGTTGTGGCGCGGCTCCGAGGGGTCTCCGCTCTTGCCCTTCTGCGCCTCGCCGTGCCCGGCCATGGCCGGGCGGTCGGTGGTGGTTCCCTGCTCGCCGCCGAGGTGCAGGGCCGCCGGGATCGCGGTCCCGGCCAGCAGGGCCGCCGCGGCCGCCGCGACGAGGGCCTGCCGTTTGCGGGCCCGGCGGGCCGGCACGGCGTGGCGCAGCCGCTCCAGCGCGCCCTCGGCGGGTTCCAGGCCCTGTACGGCCCCGGCCAGCAGGCTGCGTAGCGCCTGTTCCTCACCGGCCGGCCCGGCCTGCCCGGCCGGGTCCGTGCGATTGTTCCGGTCGTCCGTCATGACTGCGCAGCCTCCATCGCCACCCTCAGCGCGGCAATGCCCCGCGAACCGTACGCCTTGACCGAGCCGAGCGATATGCCGAGCGTCTCGGCCACCTGGACCTCCGTCATGTCCGCGAAGTAGCGCAGCACCAGGACCTCGCGCTGGCGGCGCTGGAGTCCGCGCATCGACTTGATCAGGTCGTCGCGCTCCAGCTGGTCGTACGCGCCCTCCTCCGCGCTCGCCATGTCCGGCATGGGCTTCGACAGCAGCTTCAGCCCGAGGATGCGGCGGCGCAGCGCGGAGCGCGAGAGGTTCACGACGGTCTGGCGGAGATAGGCCAGGGTCTTGTCCCGATCCCGGACCCTGTTGCGGGCCGAGTGCACGCGGATAAAGGCCTCCTGGACCACGTCCTCGCAGGAGGCCGTGTCGTCGAGGAGCAGGGCCGCCAGGCCGAGGAGCGAGCGGTAGTGGGCCTGGTAGGTCTCGGTGAGGTGGTCGACCGTGGTCCCGGCTACGACCGGCTGCGCGGCGGCCGCCTCGGCTCCCGCGGCTCCCGCGGCAGCCGTGTCCGCCGCGCCGTCACGCGGCGAGGGCACGCGGCCGCCCGGGGTCGGCAGGGCGGAGGGCGTGGCGGGCGGGGCGCCGGCCGGCGGGACGGGAACGATCACGGGGAAGCCGCCGGGTGTGCCGGTGCGCCGCCGCGACGGGACGATACCGGTGCGTGCGGGTACGACGGCGAAGTCGAGCAATGCCTCTGCCACGCCCGTATGACACGCGTCCCCCCGTCAGGGTTGTACGCGTGGGGCAGAGTCCTTCGCGATTTTCCCGTTGCCCTCATGCGTACCCGCTCTTCCCGGTTGCCCCGTTTGTCCAGGCGGCAGTCGGGCCATCACCTTGATCAAGGGATCGCCACCGATCCTACAAAGCGATTTACGCGAATTCACCTGCGATCAGTTCCGAGATCTGGGCGGCGTTCAGGGCGGCGCCCTTGCGCAGGTTGTCGGCGCACACGAAGAACTCCAGCGAGCGGGTGTCGTCGAGCGAGCGCCGCACCCGTCCCACCCAGGCCGGATCCGTCCCGGCCGCGTCCGCCGGGGTCGGGAACTCCCCCGCCGCCGGCTCGTCGACGAGGACCACCCCGGGCGCGGCCTCCAGGATCTCCCGGGCGTGCACCGCGTCCACCTCCCGCTCGAAGCGGGCCCGTACGGTCAGGGAATGCGCGGTGACGACGGGAACCTGTACGCAGGTCACCGCGACCGGCAGCGCCTCAAGGTCCAGGATCCGCCGGGTCTCCGCCCGTACGGCCAGCTCGTGCGAGGACCAGCCGTCCTCGCGCAGCTCACCGGACCAGGGCACGACGTTCAGCGCGAGCGGGGCCGCGAAGGGGCCGGTGTCCTCACCGACGGCCCGGCGGACGTCCCCGGGCTGCTCCCCGAGGGAGCTTCCGGCGACGAGCGCCAGCTGACGGCGCAGGGCCTCGGTGCCGGCCCGGCCGGCCGCGCTGGCGGCCTGGTACGAGGAGACGGCCAGGTCGGCCAGCCCGTACTCGGCGTGCAGCGCGCCCAGCGCGGCGATCATCGCGGCGGTCACGCAGTCGGGGCCGGCGACGATGCCGCGCGGCCGGATCCGTACGGCGCGGCCGTTCACCTCGGGCACCACCAGGGGCACCTCGGGGTCGTCCCGGAAGGCGGCGGACTGGTCCACCACGACGGCGCCGCGCGCGGTCACCACGGGGGCCCAGCGCGCCGAGACCTCGTCCGGGGTCAGGAAGAGCACGACGTCGCCCGGCCCGAGGCCGTCGAAGGCGTCCTCGGTGAGGGCGATCACCTCGGTCTCCTCCCCGCGCACGGCCAGCACGCGGCCGGCCGAGCGGGAGGAGGCGATCAGGCGTATGTCGCCCCAGACGTCCGCCCGCTGGGACAGGATCTGGAGCAGGACCGAACCGACCGCTCCGGTCGCCCCGACCACGGCGAGCGCCGGGCCGGAGGACCGGGGCTGGTTCATCGTCCGGTGCCGCCGTAGACGACGGCTTCGTCGCTGTCGGAGTCGAGTCCGAAGGCCGTGTGCACGGCGCGGACGGCCTCGTTGACGTCGTCCTGGCGGGTCACGACCGAGATGCGGATCTCGGAGGTGGAGATCAGCTCGATGTTGACGCCCGCGTCGGACAGCGCCTGGAAGAACGACGCGGTGACGCCCGGGTTCGTCTTCATGCCCGCGCCGACCAGCGAGATCTTGCCGATCTGGTCGTCGTAGCGCAGCGAGTCGAAGCCGATCTGGCCCTTCGCCTTCTCCAGGGCGTCGATGGCCTTGTGGCCCTCGGCCTTGGGGAGGGTGAAGGAGATGTCCGTGAGGCCCGTGGAGGCCGCCGACACGTTCTGGACGATCATGTCGATGTTGATCTCGGCGTCCGCGATGGCGCGGAAGATCGCCGCGGCCTCGCCCGGCTTGTCCGGGACCCCGACGACCGTGATCTTGGCTTCGGAGACGTCGTGCGCGACTCCGGAGATGATGGCGTGCTCCACCTGCGCGTCCCCTTGCGGATTCTCGTTGCTGACCCAGGTGCCCGGCAGTCCGGAGAAGGACGAGCGGACGTGGATCGGGATGTTGTAGCGGCGCGCGTACTCGACGCAGCGGTGCAGCAGCACCTTGGAGCCGGAGGCCGCGAGCTCCAGCATGTCCTCGGAGGAGATCCAGTCGATCTTCTTGGCCTTCTTCACGACGCGGGGGTCCGCGGTGAAGACGCCGTCGACGTCGGTGTAGATCTCGCAGACCTCGGCGTCCAGCGCCGCGGCCAGCGCCACGGCGGTGGTGTCCGAGCCGCCGCGGCCCAGGGTGGTGATGTCCTTGGAGTCCGCGGACACGCCCTGGAAACCGGCGACGATGGCGATGTTGCCCTCGTCCAGCGCGGTGCGGATACGGCCCGGCGTCACATCGATGATGCGCGCTTTGTTGTGGACCGAGTCGGTGATCACGCCCGCCTGGCTGCCGGTGAACGACTGGGCCTCGTGGCCCAGGTTTTTGATCGCCATGGCCAGCAGGGCCATGGAGATCCGCTCTCCGGCGGTCAGCAGCATGTCGAACTCACGCCCGGCAGGCATCGGTGATACCTGCTCGGCGAGATCGATCAGCTCGTCCGTAGTGTCGCCCATCGCGGAAACCACGACGACCACCTGGTGGCCGTTCTTCTTGGCATCCACGATCCGCTTGGCGACGCGCTTGATGCCCTCGGCATCGGCTACGGAGGAGCCTCCGTACTTCTGCACGACAAGGCCCACGTGCGCTCCTCGCTCGGTCCGTCTCATTTCCGGTGCAGTCTAACGAGCGGCCGGGATACGACCGCTCCGTGCCACATCATGAGACGAAAAGATCATCGGACCGGTTGCCCCGCGGGCGCCGCGGGGCACCCTCTCAGGTACGTCCCAGCCCGCCGAGTTCCTCCGCCATGACCCGCCCGGCCTGCTCCGCGAGGTCGTCCTCGGTCAGGTCCTCGTCCGTGTCCAGGCCGTCCAGGGCGGCCAGCGGCTGGTCGAGCCGGACGTGCGAGATCAGCGACTGGAGGGCCCGGAGCGTGGCCGAGGCCGTCGGACCCCAGTTGGTGAAGTACGAGAACTGCCACCACCACAGCGCCTCGGTGATCCGGCCCGCCTGGTGGTGGATGAGGCCGTGCCGCAGATCGGCGACCACGTCCGCCAGGTCGTCGGAGATCCGGTGCGGGACCGGGGCCTTGCGCGGCTCGTACGGGTCGAACACCTCGGAGTAGACGTCGACCGGCTCCAGCATGATCGCGAACCGCTCGCGCAGGTCGTCCACGTCCGGCTCCGGGCCCAGGTCGGGCTCGTAGCGCTCTTCGGGCAGGACGTCCTGGTACGCGCCCAGCCGGCCGCCCGCCAGCAGCAGCTGGGACACCTCCAGCAGGAGGAAGGGAACGGCGCTGTCCGGGTCCTCGCCCTTGGCCACCTCGGTGACCGCGACGATGAACGACTCGATCTGGTCCGCGATCGAGGCGGCGAAGTCGTCCGGGTCCTGACCCAGGGCGTGCAGCGTTGCGTCAGACATCGAGAAGTCGCCTTCCTTCAAAGGCCCGCCCCAGCGTGACCTCGTCCGCGTACTCCAGATCTCCCCCGACGGGGAGCCCGCTGGCCAGGCGGGTGACCTTGAGGCCCATGGGCTTGATCATGCGGGCGAGGTAGGTGGCGGTCGCCTCGCCCTCCAGGTTCGGGTCGGTCGCCAGGATCAGCTCGGTGACCGTGCCGTCCGCCAGGCGCGTCAGCAGCTCGCGGATCCGCAGGTCGTCCGGGCCGACGCCCTCGATCGGGCTGATCGCGCCGCCGAGGACGTGGTACTTGCCCCGGAACTCACGGGTCCGCTCGATCGCGACGACGTCCTTCGGCTCCTCGACCACGCAGATGACCGTGGTGTCGCGGCGCGGATCGCGGCAGATGCCGCACCGCTCCTCCTGCGCCACGTTCCCGCACACCGCGCAGAACCGGACCTTGTCCTTGACCTCCAGCAGCGCGTGCGCGAGGCGGCGGACGTCGGTGGGCTCGGCCTGCAGGATGTGGAAGGCGATCCGCTGCGCGCTCTTGGGCCCGACGCCGGGCAGCCTGCCCAGTTCGTCGATCAGCTCCTGGACCACGCCTTCGTACAACGGACTGCCTTCTCTCGGTCGGGTTTCTCGGTATGGGGGATGTGCCGGACTGCGAAGGAACGGCTAGAACGGCAGGCCGGGGATGCCGCTGCCGCCGCCCAGCATCTGGGCGAGCGGGCCCATCCTCTGCTCCTGGAGCGCCTGCGCGTTCTCGTTGGCCGCCTGCACCGCGGCGACGACCAGGTCGGCCAGGGTCTCGGTGTCCTCCGGGTCCACGGCCTTCGGGTCGATCACCAGGGCCAGCAGTTCACCGGAACCGGTGACGGTCGCCTTGACCAGCCCGCCGCCGGACTGGCCCTCGACCTCGGCCCGGGCCAGCTCCTCCTGGGCCGCGGCGAGGTCCTGCTGCATCTTCTGGGCTTGCTGGAGCAGCTGCTGCATGTCGGGCTGGCCACCACCGGGAATCACTGGGCACTCACTCCGTCACCGTCGGAACGCTTGGTCAATCCGAGCCTACGTGCTCCCCGCGCGCCGCGCCCTACGCCGGGAGGACCAACTCTTTCGAGTGAGAGACGGGACGTGCACGGACCTGATGGGGCCCTCCTTGCGGGCGGAAAACCGGGGATTCGTCGTCCATCGCGTGTCATTCGAAGGTAGGAAGAGCATGCGCACCATTACGCACACGCGCACCACCACACGTCAGCGCAGGCAGAGGGAGTGCCGGGTGAGTCAGCCGGAGATGCAGCCCGAGGGGCCACCCCGGGATCCCGCAGAGGACGGCGACGGCGACCTGACCGGCCGGCCGTTCCCGCTCGGGGACTGGGGCGAACCCGCGGAGCGGCTCGACGAGCTCTACCGGCGGGTGGAGGCGGACGCGCTGCGCACCGCCGAGTGGTACCTGTCCGACCGGGCGTGGAAGCGCCGGGGCGCGCGGGCCCTGCGCGCGGGCGCGGCCGCGGGCGCCGTCACGGGCGCCGCGATGCCGCTGCTGGAGCTGACGGGCTCGACCCCGGGCGCGGCCTCCTACGGGTACCTGTGCCTGCTGCTCGCGGCCGCCTGCCTGGCCTGCGACCGGTTCTTCGGGCTCACCTCGGGGTGGATGCGGGACGTGGCGACGGCGCAGGCGGTGCAGAGGCGCCTCCAGACGCTCCAGTTCGACTGGGCCTCCGAGAACGTACGGGAGGTCCTGGGCCCGACCGAGGGCACCGCGAGCGAGGCCGCCGAGCGCTGCCTGACCGTGCTGCGGCGCTTCTCGGAGGACGTGACGGAGCTCGTGCGCTCGGAGACCGCGGACTGGATGGTCGAGTTCCGCGCGGGCCCGGCCCCGCTGGTGATGCAGTCCCTGGCCGGCTCCCCGGGCCGCCCCGACCCCGGCATCCCCCCGACCCGCTTCCCCCTCCCCCCGGGCACCCGCCCGAACATGCCCCGCCAACGCCCCCCGGAACAACCCCGCTGAACCCCGCCCCACCACTACCGGTACGAGCGGGCTCTGGCCTGCCCCGCCCCACCACTGCCGGTACGGGCGGCTCCGGCCTGCCCTGCCCCGCCGGCACATGCGTGCCCCGGGCTCGCCGCCCACCCCCACCGGTGCCGGCACGTGCGTGCTCCGGCCTGCCTTGCCACTCCGGCCTCGCCCGCCGGCGCGCGTACTCCGGGCTCGCTCCCACCCCAGCCCCGCCGGTGCAGGCGGGCCGGGCTCGCCAGCCACCGCAGGCCCCGCCGGCGCGCGGGCTGCGGCTTCGCCGCCGACCCCAGCCTCGCCGGTACAGGCGGGCCCCGGGCTCGCCGCCCCATCCCAGCCTCGCCGGCGTTTGAGGCGCGGGGGTCCGGGGGCGGAGCCCCCGGCAGCGGCGCCGCACGCGC